>CALAEG010000228.1 GCA_937890965.1 uncultured Caulobacteraceae bacterium
ATCGACGCGGTCGGCGAAGGGGTCGATGGCTTCATCAGCGGCGAGCGTGTCATGGCCCAGGTCCGGGGCGGATTCGCCGAGTTCGCGCGCGCGCCGGCGAGCATGGCAACGAAAATTCCCGATCAAATGAGTTTCGACCAGGCCGCGGGGTTTCGCATCAACTACATCACCGCGTTACACGGTCTGCGCGATCGCGGGGCTCTGGCGGCGGGCGAACGCTTGCTGGTGTTCGGCGCGGCGGGCGGTGTCGGTTCGGCGGCGCTCCAGGTGGGCCGGATCCTTGGCGCCGAGGTGATTGCCGCGGCCTCCACCGAGGAAAAACGCGCCTTCGCCAGGGACCACGGCGCCGATCACGTCGTCGACACGGCGCCAGAGGGTTGGCGCGACAGGCTGAAGGCCGTCACACAGGGCAAAGGACCAGACGTGATCTTTGACCCCGTCTGCGGTCCGCTATTCGAACCGGCGTTCCGATCGCTCGGGTGGGGCGGCCGCCACCTCGTGGTCGGCTTCGCGGGCGGTCCGATCCCCGCCTTACCGGCCAACCTCAGTTTGATGAAAGGCGCCGCCCTCGTGGGCGTCGACGTACGGCAGTTCTTGCAATTCGAAGGCGCGAAAGCCGCGGCGCACCTGCACGAGCTCCTCTCCTGGGTGGCGGACGGGCGCCTTAATCCGATCGTCGGCCGAACCTTCCCGCTGGATGCGTTCGCACAGGCCTTGCAGTTCGCGCTTTCCGGCCAGGGGCTGGGGAAGACGGTGGTCGAGCTGGCCTGATCCGTCATGGCCGTCATCATCCCGCGACGAAATCCAGCGGGATCGAAGTGGTCGGCCGGCGCGGCCTAACTCTGCTGCGTCAGCTCCGGCAGGCCCAGGATCCGCTTGGAGATGATGTTCTGCTGAACCTCGAAGGAGCCGCCGGCGATCGACCCGGCCTTGCCGCCGAGCCAGCCGCGCACGAATTGCAACTCTTCGTCGGAGAAGCCCTCGCCCTCCCAGCCCAGACCGGCCATCCCTATCAACTCCAGGGTAAGCTCCGCGCGGGTCTGGGCAATGATCGTGGCGGACGCCTTGAGCATCGAGACGGCGTTGGTCGGGCTGGCGTTGCCGCGCGACTCCGCGTGCGCCCTGGAAATGGTCAGCGCATGGGCCTTCTCGTGCATCAGATTGTGGGTCAGCCGGGCCCGCAGGTCGCTGTCGGCTATGCGGCCCTCGGAATCGACCTCCACGTAGCGCTTCGCCAGGGTCTGCAGGGGCTCGCCGCGAGGGGGCCCCGCCCGGCTGTCGCCCGGCTGACTGGCCTCGTGCTGCAGGAGCCGCTTGCCGACCGTCCAGCCGACGTTGAGGTCGCCCAGCAAATCCTCCTTCGCAGCCCTGGCGTCAGTGAAGAAAACCTCGCAGAACGGCGAGGCGCCCCCGATCATCTGGATCGGGCGCGTCTCGACGCCCGGCTGATGCATGTCCATCAGGATGAAACTGATGCCCTCGTGCTTCTTGGCGGTCGTATCGGTGCGCACCAGAACGCCGCACCAATCGGCATGGTGAGCCCCCGAGGTCCAAATCTTGGAACCGTTGATCACCCAATGATCGCCCTTGTCCTCGCACCTGGTCTGCAAGGAAGCGAGGTCCGAGCCCGCGCCCGGTTCGGAGTAGCCGAGACACCAGACGCGTTCGCCGCGGACGATCGGCCGGATGTGGCGGCGTTTCTGCTCGGGCGTGCCGTACTCCAAGATCGTCGGGCCGACCATGGTGAGGCCCAAGCTGATGTAGACCGGGTTGTACGCGCCGACGCGCGCCATCTCCTGCTGGAGCACCCGCGCGGCCGGGGCCGACAAGCCGCCGCCGCCGTATTCCGTCGGCCAGGTCGGCGTTCCCCAGCCCTTGTCGGCCATGCGCTGCTTCCAGGCGGCCGCATCGCCGTCCGTCTCGACGCTCGAGCCCTGTATGGCCACAGGCCGGCCACGCAACGAACTTGGAAAGTTCATGTCCAGCCAAGCGCGAGCCT
The DNA here is from genome assembly GCA_937890965.1 of uncultured Caulobacteraceae bacterium. Taxonomy (GTDB): domain Bacteria; phylum Pseudomonadota; class Alphaproteobacteria; order Caulobacterales; family Caulobacteraceae; genus Poindextera. The sequence continues at coordinate 2,000 of CALAEG010000228.1, forward strand.
CGTTGCGGAAGGCCTTAAGTTCGGCGTCTTCATCAATCTGCGGCATCGCATCCCATCTCGAACAGAACGGCCGAGGTCTCCCGGGTCCGATGGGCCCGCTGCGCCCGCCGCTCAAGAGTTCTCGCTATTGTTTTCCGGCCGGCGGGCCGGCTTTGCAAGCAGGCGCGCCGAATCTCGCAAAGCGCATCGTCTCCCCCCTAACGGGCTAGCCAGCCTTCTCGTGGCGGTCGCGGGCGGTAAGCGCCGCCTCGAGCTTGCGCAACCGCGCGGTCAGGTCATCAGAGGCGTCGGGGGCCGCGTAGGCGAGCAGCGCCAGCGCGAACCCGTAGGCGGTCTCTTCAGCCAGCCGTTCGGCCGAAATGACGCCGCCAGCCCACTCGGAGAAGGCGCCGCGGATCGTCTGCGAGAGCGTCACGCCAAGGAGCTGAGGGTCGGCGCTCAGGAGCAAGCGCCCGTCCGCCTGCGCCGCCGCGACCATGCGCTGCCAGAACCCAATGCGCGGCTCGGCGATGGCTGGACGCGGCGCGCTGCCGCGATGCAGCTGCGCCATGGCACGGTAGAAGCCGGGATCGCCGCGATATAGGGCGGCGGCGACATCGATGGCCTTGAAGATTCGGTCCAACGCGTCGCGCGCCCTCGCCGCCTCGACGAGCCGCTCGTATTCGCTCAAGTCGCTGTCGAAGACCTGCTGCAGGACCGCGGCCTTGGTCTGGAACAGGTTGTAGACGGTCGCGGGGCTGACGTCGGCCCGGTCGGCGATCTGCAGCATGGAGACGCCGTCGAACCCGTTCTCGCGCAGGAGCGACGTCGCCGCCTCCACGATCCTTTGCCGCCGCTCCGCCTTGCTGAGCTCGCGCCGCGTCGTAGGCGCGGTGGTGTCCAACATTCGCTTCGCCGTCGTTCGTTCCGATTGACATTCTTAGAGTGCGCTCCAAGAATTGTCGACCAGCAGAACGGCCGAAGCCGGCCCCGTGGGCTGGAGCAAAGGCCGCTAGCCCCAGGAGGAAGGCTTGGCGCGGATCAATGGCGGCGTCGCCCTGGCCAAGTCGATGCGAGCGCTCGGCGTGCGTGAGGTCTTCACCCTGCACGGGGGTCACCTCGACGCTTTCCTCGTCGCATGCGCCGACGAGGATATCCGGCTCACCGACACCCGCCACGAAGCGAGCGCCGGACACGCAGCGGAGGCCTATGCGCGGGCGACCGGCCAGATCGGCGTTTGCGTCATCACGGCGGGACCGGGCTTCGCCAACGCACTGACGGCGATGGTCGACGCCTGGGTGGACGCAATGCCGGTGCTGTTCATCGCCGGCTCGCCGCCGTTGCGCGAGGTGGCGACCAATCCTCTGCAGGGGGGGTTCGACCAAGTCGCGATGGCCGCGCCCGTGACCAAATGGTCGCACCGCGTCACCAATGTCGAGCGGATCCCGGACCTGGTGGACAAGGCCGTGCGCACGGCGTTGTCCGGCCGGCCGGGTCCGGTGTTCCTCGAGGTCCCGATTGACATCATGTTCGCGCCGCTAGCGGCGGACGCGATGGTCCTGCCCACGCGTCCCAGCCTGGCGACCAAGCCTGCGCCCGCGCCGGAGGCGGTCGAGGCGATCCTGACGCTGCTGGCGGAGGCGTCGCGCCCGGCGGTGATCGTCGGCGGCGGCGCACTATCGCGCCGCTGTTCGGCGCTGCTCAGCGCCTTCGCCGAGCTGACGGGCGTCCCGGTGCTGGCGAGCAGCAAGGCCAACGGCGCCATGCCCGCGGGCCATCGCCTCAACGCTGGCCCAGCCGGCACGCTCGGGGCGGCGGCCCGCGGAGCAAAGCAGCCGGCGGATCTGGTCATCCTCATCGGCGCGCGCGCCGGCCTCTTCCTGGGTGGCCGTGGAGGGGTGATCATTCCTGACGACGCGAAGCTGGTGCAGATCGACATCGACGGCGCCGAGATCGGCCGCCTGCGCGCGCCCGACATCGCGGTGACCGCCGACAGCGCCGAGGCGCTCGCGGCGCTCATCGCCGCGGCCAAAGGGCGCGCGTGGCCGGACCGGGACGCCTGGGTTTCGCTGCTGAAGCAGCTGCGCGAGGCCGGCGCCGCGCCGTTCAAGGACGCGCCAAAGGAGACGCGGCCCGGGCTCATTCACCCCTTCCACGCGGCGCGGGCGGTGGCCGAGGCGCTCTCGCCGGAGACCGCGATCGCCTACGACGGGGGCGAGGCCCCGGCCTGGTTCCAGCCGTTCGGGCGCTCGCCAGGTCCCGGGCTCTATATCGGGAACGGCTACCTGGGCGCACTCGGCGTCGGCCAGGGCTATGCCATCGGGCTGGCGCGCGCTCGCCCGGACAAGCCGGTGGCGATCATCATGGGCGACGGAGCGGCCGGCTTCCACATCGCCGAATTCGACACCATGGCCCGCCACCGCCTGCCGATCCTCACGGTCATCTTTAACAACGCCTCCTGGGGCATGTCGCAGCACGGCCAGGAGCTGGTCTTCGGCAAGCAGAACCTGGCGGTGGTGACGCTCGCGCGGAGCGCCTATCACACGGTGGCCGAGGGCTTCGGCTGCTGGGCGGAGCAGATCACCCGGTTTGAAGACATCGCTCCGGCGGTGCGCCGGGCGCAGGCGCAGGCCGGGCCATCCTGCCTCAACATCATGACCGATCCGGAGGTTGCCCACCCGGCCACCGCGATGATGATCGGCCGCCTGGACGCGGAGGACGAGATCGCCATCCCATATTACGAGAACATCCCGCTGAGCCCATGACCTCCATCGACGTCGACGCCGCCAAGGCGCAGCTCCAGCGCGAAGGCTTCGCCATCATCCCCGGCGTGCTCGATGCCGCACGCTGCGAGGACGTGCGGGCCAGGCTGTGGCGCGCGGCCGAGGAGAGCGAGCGGCGCGGCGCGCCGACTCGCAACATCGGGATCGATCCGAACGAGCACAACGTCCGCGTCTTCAACCTCCTCGACCTCGACCCGGTGTTCGTGGAGCTGATCCAGTATCCGCTCGCGATCGACCTGGTGACCTCGCTGCTGGGTCCGGGATTCCTCATCTCGAACTTCACCGCCAACATCGCCCTGCCGGGCTCGAAGTCGATGAAGCCCCACTCCGATCAGTCGATCGTGGTGCCCGAGCCCTGGCTTCAGCCGTGGTCGATGAACATTATCTGGTGCCTGAACGACCTCCATGCCGCGAACGGCGCGACGCTCTATCTGCCGAAGAGCCACAAGATCGCCTGGGCGCGCGACGCGCCGGCCGATCCCCGCGCCGGCATGCAGCCGTTCGAGGCGCCGGCGGGCTCGGTTATCGCCATGGACGGGCGGGTCTGGCACACGTCAGGCGCCAACATGACCGAGCGCGAGGAGCGGGCGCTGCTGTTCGGCTACTATTCCCGCGATTTCATTCGGCCGCAGTCGAATTGGAACGCCGCGCTTTCCCCGACCACGATCGCCTCGCTGTCGCCCCAGATGCGGGCCTGGCTCGGCCTCGGCGCTACAGCGAATATGAGCCTGGCCGCCCCGCTCGCAATCCACGCCCGAAAGGAGGCGACCTCAT
>CALAEG010000229.1 GCA_937890965.1 uncultured Caulobacteraceae bacterium
TCGTCAGCGCCGCGCCCTTGTTGCCGCGCTCTTCCTTGACCACCTGCACCAGCATGATCTGCCGGCGCTTGATGACTTCCTGGATCTTGTAGCGGCGAGCGATTCGGCGGTGGCGGCGCGCGACCTCGTCGCCGACCACGTCGTCTTCATCGGCGTCTTCATCATCATCCTCGTCATCGACGGCGCGCGGATGATGATCGTCGGCCTCCTCGGCCTCTTCGCGCAGCAGGGCTTCGCGGTCGGCGAGGGGGATCTGATAGTAGTCCGGGTGGATTTCGTTGAAGGCCAGGAAGCCGTGGCGGTTGCCGCCATACTCCACGAACGCCGCCTGCAGGCTGGGTTCGACCCGGGTTACCTTGGCGAGATAGATGTTCCCGCGAAGCTGCTTGCGGTTCTGGCTTTCGAAATCGAAGTCTTCAATCCGCGATCCGTCCACGACCACCACACGCGTCTCTTCGGCGTGGGCGGCGTCGATTAGCATTCTTTTGGGCATCGAAACGATCTCCGAGGCGCGCGCCGGAATAGGATTCCAGGGGCCGGATGTGAGGAAGGGCGCGCGCGGGTCGGGTCTTCGCGTCGGATACGACGTATGAGACCTTCAGCCGTGACGGGGCGTGAGCGACGCTGCCCATGAGATTTGTCCATATCGCGCCGGATGGCGCGGAGTATTGGGCGCCTCGCGTTTCGCCAGAAGCCAAGCCCGTCCTTAAGGACAAGCTCGAAAGGGCGATGCCGACGGGGGCCTTTCGCGCGGTTTGCGCCCGGTTCGGGCGACGTGACCGCAATGACGACTCTGCAACAATTACGTGAAAAAGGAAAGGCTGGCGTCATCGAGTCGGTTAACCGAATTTCTACGGGACAGACTCTATAAATTCCCCCTAAAAGAGAATTCGGTCTGTGGGGTTTCGGGGATGCCCGCGCGACTACTCGGCGCGATAGGTTCGACATGGGGGCGGCTGGCGGCGGCGCTTGGCGCGGTGCTCTGTCTTGCCGCGGCGGCCGTGTCGCAAAACGCGCCCGGCGCTGACGGCGTCACCGCGGTTCGCCTCGGCGGCGACATGACCACCACCCGCATCGTCATCGAACTGGGTCAGGCGGCCAAGGGACGGCTGATCGCCGACGGGGCCTTAAGCGGGCCGGTGGTCCTGGCCCTGCCGGGCGTGCCGGTCGGCGCCGACCTGCAAGGCCATGGTCTGGGCCTGGTGTCCAACTGGACGGTCGACAGCGCCGCCGGCGCCGCGCGCGTGCGGCTGGCCCTGACCCGGCCCGTCGAGGTGCGCCGCCGCTTCCTGCTGCCGCCGTCCGACGGGGTCGGCGCCTATCGCTATGTGATCGACCTGCAGCCCGCCGCGGCGTCGGCGCCGGTCGTCCAGGCGACGCCCAAGCTGATCCCGGCCAGCTCGGTCGCGGTGGTTTCCACCTCGCAAGCCGCGATCCTGACGCACCTGAAGAAGGTCATCGTCATCGACCCCGGCCATGGCGGCCACGACCCGGGCGCTCTCGGCTCGACCAGCCGCGAAAAGGACCTCAATCTGGCCGCCGCCCGCGTGCTCAAGGCCAAGCTCGAACGCACCGGCCGCTACAAGGTGGTGATGACGCGCAGCGACGACGTCTATGTGCCGCTGGAAACGCGCGTGCAGATCGCCCGGCGTGCCAATGCCGACCTGTTCATCTCATTGCACTCGGATTCCGGACCCAGCCCCGATCTGCACGGCGCCACGGTCTATACCCTGTCCGACAAAGGCTCCGAACGCACCGCCCATGGGGTGATGGATTCCAGCAACTGGTTCATCAATGTGGAACTGCCAGGCCAGACCCGGGCGGTGAACCAGATCCTGCTCGACCTGACCCAGCGCACCACGCGCAACCGCTCCGCCGCCTTCGCCGAAGACCTGCTTGGCCATATCGGCGAGCGCGTCCAGCCGCACGCCAGCCACCGCGACGCCAGCTTCATGGTGCTGCTCGCGCCCGACGTGCCGGCGGTGCTGCTGGAGATGGGTTTCATCACCAATGCCGACGACGAGCGGCAGTTGAACAACCCCGCCAAGCGCGAGCGCTTCATGGGCGAGGTGGCCGATTCCATCGACAACTACTTCCGTCAGGACACCCAGTTGGCCCTGCGCTGAGGGTCGCCGGGACACAGGTCCACGGGCCGATGAGCCCGCGGCGCGAGCGAGCCTTTGCGCGGGACGCGACACGCGCTAGAGCGTGATCCGAGGGGCGCCCTCGGAGGTCATCCGGCGTTGAAGGTCCAAAGACGATGGTTCGCGGCGGCGGGGGTGGTCGCGCTGAGCGCGATTGCTGTCGCCGGCTTCGCGCTGGCCATCTATGCCGCTTGGCTGTTTCACGACATGCCCGACGCCTCGCAGCTGGCCGACTACCGGCCGCCCACGGCGACCCGGGTCTATGCCTGGGACGGCACCCTGATCGGCGAATTCTCCCGCGAGCGGCGCATCTTCGTGCCCTACGACCAGATTCCGCCGCAGCTGATCAACGCCTTCCTGGCCGCCGAGGACCGCAACTTCTTCCAGCACGGCGGCGTCGACCCGGCCGGCATGATGCGCGCCATGGGCAAGGACGTGATGAACGCCATGCATGGCCGCCGGCTGGAGGGCGGCTCGACCATCACCCAGCAGGTGGCCAAGAACGTGCTCCTGACCCGTGAAGCGACCTTCGGCCGCAAGCTGAAGGAGGCGATCCTCGCCCAGCGGCTGGAAAAGACCCTGACCAAGCAGCAGATTCTCGAGCTCTATATGAACGAGATCTGGCTGGGCTATCGCTCCTATGGGGTGGGCGCCGCGGCCTATAACTATTTCGGCAAGTCGCTGAACGATCTCGACCTGGCCCAATGCGCCTATCTGGCCTCCCTGCCGAAGGGGCCGGACAACTATCAGCCAGTGAAGTTCAAGGCCGCGGCCATGCGCCGGCGCAACTGGGTCATTGGCCAGATGGCCGACCTCGGTTGGGTCAGCCGCGCCCAGGCCGCCCAGGCCATGGCCGAGGACCTGACCGTCCAGATCGCGCCCGAGCGGACCAAGTATCACGACGCCGACTATTTCGTCGAAGAGGTGCGCGAGCGCGCCATCCAGACCCTCGGGCCCAAGGTCAACGAGGGCGGCTACTATATGCGGACCACGCTTGACCCGAAGCTGCAGACCATCGCGCGGCAAGCCCTGATGACCGGCCTGGAGAACTATGACCGCCGGCACGGCTGGCGCGGCGCCTGGGGCCATGCCGACGCCGCCGACGGCTGGCAGAACGGCCCGCAGGCCCATGCGCCGGCCGAACGCCGCGCCTGGCGGCCGGCCCGCGTGCAGTCGGCCGAGGGCGCGGTGCGCGTGCGCCTGGCCGACGGCTCGGAAGGCGAGCTGGACGGCGCCGACGTCGCCTGGGCCAAGGCCGGCAAGAGCCTGCACGAAGGCGATCTGATCTTCGTCGAGCCGAAAAGCGCCAGCGTTTACAACTTGCGTCAGGTGCCGATCGTCAACGGGGCGCTGGTGGCGATCGACCCCTGGTCGGGCCGGACGCTCGCCATGGTCGGCGGCTACAGCTTCTCGCTGTCCAACTTCAACCGCGCCACCCAGGCCATGCGCCAGCCGGGCTCCTCGTTCAAACCCTTCGTCTATGCGACCGCGCTGGAGAACGGCTTCACCCCGGCCTCGACCGTGGTCGACGGCCCGATCACGCTGAAGGGCTATGGCGGCCAGGACTGGTCGCCGGAGAACTTCCACCACGGCTTCCTGGGCGCCCAGCCGCTTCGTCGCGGACTGGAGCTGTCGCTGAACACCATGACCGTGCGGCTGGCGATGCAGGTGGGCATGCCCAAGATCGTCGAGACCGCCAAGCGCGCCGGGGTGGTCGACAATATGGAGCCGGTCCTGTCCATGGCGCTTGGCGCCGGCGAGACCACGCCGTTTAGGCTTACCGCGGCCTATTCCGCCTTCATCAATGGCGGCAAGCGCATCACCCCGCACCTGATCGAGGTGGTCGAGGACCGTGACGGCCATCCGATCCTGAACGCCGACCAGCGCGCCTGTCCGGGCTGCACCTCGGCGTTCAACGGCGATGAATCGCCGCGCGTCGAACCCGGCGGGACCCAGGTGTTCGATCCCATCGCCGCCTATCAGATCACCTCGATGCTGGAAGGCGTCGTCCAGCGCGGCACCGCCTATCAGGCGCATATCCTTGGCCGCCCGGTCGGCGGCAAGACCGGCACCACCAATGATTTCCGCAGCGCCTGGTTCGTCGGCTTCACCCCCGACATCGTGGTCGGGGTCTTCGTCGGCTTCGACGACAACCGCTCGCTGGGCAATAACGAGACCGGGGCGGTGGATGCCGTGCCGATCTTTATCGACTTCATGCAGGGTGCGCTGAAGGACACGCCGGTGCGCGACTTCACGCCGCCGGCGGATGCGAAGTTCGGCATGGTCAACGGCAACCGCGAAGCCTTCCGGCCGGGCACCGAGCCGACCGGTCCGCGGCCGGCTTCGCCCAGCGGCAATGCCGGCGCCGTCATCGCGCCGAGAGACGGATCGGCGGCGCCGGTGGGGGCCCCGCCCGTGGCCGGTGCGCCGCCCGCACCGCCGAAAAAGGCGCCCGCCGATCTGAATGGCCTATATTAGGCGCTGACCGATCCAGACCCGGAGATTTCCATGAGACCGGATGTCGAGGCCGCACAGGCCGACATCGAGCAGTCGATCGAGCTGCTCAGGAGGCGCCTTTGACTGGGATCCAGCCCTAAGACGCCTCGACGAACTCGACGCCAAGGTCGAGGACCCGACCCTGTGGGACAGCCCCACCCAGGCCCAGAGCCTGATGCGCGAACGCACCCGCCTGGCCGGCCAGGTTGAGGCGGTGAGGGGGCTTGAGCGCGACCTGGCCGATGCCGTCGGCTTCGCCGAAATGGCCGACGAGGAGAGCGACGAGGCCTCGCTCGAGGACGCCCGCGCCCAGCTCGCCGAACTGAAGACCCGCGCCGCTCGCGCCGAGCTCGAGGCCCTGCTGGCCGGCGAGGCGGACGGCAACGACGCCTATGTCGAGATCAATTCCGGCGCCGGCGGCACCGAGTCCGCCGACTGGGCCAACATGCTGCTGCGCATGTACACCCGCTGGTCGACGGCCCATGGCTTTACCGTCGAACTGATCGAGGAGACCCCGGGCGAACAGGCCGGCATCAAGTCGGCCACCCTGCAGGTCAAGGGAACCAACGCCTATGGCTGGCTGAAGACCGAGGCCGGGGTGCACAGGTTGGTGCGCATCTCACCCTACGATTCCGCCGCGCGCCGGCACACCAGCTTCGCCTCGGTCTGGGTCTATCCGGTGGTCGACGACGCCATCGAGATCGAGATCAATCCGTCCGACGTGCGCACCGACACCTATCGCGCGTCAGGCGCCGGCGGCCAGCACATCAACAAGACTGATTCCGCCGTGCGCCTGACCCATATCCCGACGGGGGTCGCGGTCGCCTGCCAGGCCGGCCGCTCCCAGCACCAGAACCGCGAGGAAGCGTGGAAGATGCTGCGCGCGCGGCTCTATGAGCTGGAATTGCAGAAGCGCGAGGCGGCGGCCCAGGCCATCGAGGACCAGAAGACCGACATCGGCTGGGGCCACCAGATCCGATCCTACGTCCTGCAGCCCTACCAGCTGGTCAAGGACCTGCGCACCGACGTCGAGACCTCCGACACCTCGGGCGTGCTCGATGGCGACCTCGACGCCTTCATGGGCGCAGCCCTGGCCCAGCGCGTCGGCGCGACGCGGGACGCGGCGGAAGCCTCATAGGGCCTAACCCCTCCGTCATGGCCCGACTTGTTCGGGCCACCCATGATCACCGTGCTGGATCGGTGTTCATGGGTCCCCCGCATTCCGCCGCTTCGCGGCCCCAGCGGGGGATGACGGGTCTATTGCAGCCGCAGAAGCTATTCCGCCGCCTTGATGTCCGAGGCGTTCATCTCGATCACCTCGCCGGTGATC
>CALAEG010000230.1 GCA_937890965.1 uncultured Caulobacteraceae bacterium
GTGTTCATGGGTCCCCCGCATTCCGCGGCTAAAGCCGCTCCAGCGGGGGATGACGGTTTAGATGCGCTTAGGAAACCAGGGCACGAATCCAGACGTCCGCTGCACATACGCTTCGTATCCCGGCCTGCGTCGCCGCATCCGGCCCTCGACGGTGGGTACGCCGCTCCAGCGGGTGAGCAGGAAGACGATCAGCAGCGGGCCGGGCAGGGACCAGAGGCCGTATCTCGTCTCCGCCGCGATCAGGAAGAGGCCGACCCAGACGCAGGCGTCGCCGAAATAGTTCGGATGCCGGGTGTAGCGCCACAGGCCGCGGTCCATCACCGTCGCGGTGTTGGCGGGGTCGCGCTTGAACAGCATCAGCTGCCAGTCGCCGATGGCCTCGAAGCCCAGGCCGATGACGCCGATCACGAGACCGGCCAGCGCGATGAGGCCCAGCGGCGCCGAGCTCGGCGCGGCCTGGCCCAGTTGCACCGGCAGCGAAACCACGAACTGCAGCGGCGCCTGCAGGGCGAAAACCAACAGCAGCGAGCTTTGCGCGAAACCCCAGTGGCGCTCGGTCTCGGCCTTGCCGAGCATGGTCTTGTAGCGCCGATCCGGCCCGTCGCGCCGCCAGCGCAGCAGGAGGTGAATGCCCAGCCGCAGACCCCAGGCGACGCAGAGCGCGGTGAGCGCGATCTTGTGCGGCGTCGCCGGCCCGGTCTCGATGAAGCTGGCCAAGGCCAGCACCACCATGCCCAGCGCCCACCAGCTGTCGACGAAGGTGACGTCCTTGATCGCGATCCCGATCAGCCAGAGCGCGACGAAACAGGCGATCGAGATCGCCGCATTGATCGCCAGAAGTTCAAACAGCCCCATCTTGCCTCCCGTTTTGCCTGATCGCGGGCCCAAAGCCGCCGCTTGTCAATCCTACGCGCGCGGCTTGACGGCGGACCACCGCGTCCCGGCTAATGGCGCCCGCTGCAAACGCGAGGGCGCCATGATCAAGACACGCATCACCGACCTGCTTGGCGTCCAATATCCCATCGTCCAGGCCCCGATGGGCTGGATCGCGCGGGCCCAGCTGGCCTCGGCGGTGTCCAACGCCGGCGGGCTGGGCATCATCGAGACCTCGTCCGGCGAACTCGACGCCGTGCGCGAGGAGGTCAAGAAGATGCGCAAGCTGACCGACAAGCCGTTCGGGGTGAACATCGCCCAGGCCTTTGTGCGCGATCCGGACATCGTGTCCTTCGTGGTCGACCAGGGGGTGAAGTTCGTCACCACCTCGGCCGGCGACCCCAACCGCTATTGCAGCGAACTGAAAGCCGCCGGCCTGACCGTCTTCCACGTGGTCCCGTCGCTGGCCGCGGCGCTGAAGGCGATCGACGCCGGGGTCGACGGCCTGGTGGTCGAGGGTGGCGAGGGCGGCGGCTTCAAGAACCCGCGCGACGTGGCGACCATGGTCCTTCTGCCGCTGGTCTGTTCCAAGGTCTCGGTGCCGGTTATCGCCGCCGGCGGCATTGTCGACGGCCGCACCATGGCCGCGGCCTTCGCCCTGGGCGCCGAGGGCGTGCAGATGGGCACCCGCATGGTCTCGGCGGCCGAAAGCCCGGTGCACCAGAACTGGAAGGACACCATCCTGGCCGCCAAGGAGACCGACACGGTCTTCCTGAACCGCTTCGGCCCCGGCCCGGCGTTGCGCGCGCTGCGCACCGAAAAGACCACCCGGTTCGAGAAGGAACCGCCCGCCGCCATCATGAGCGAGTTCGGCCATGCGCTGGATCTCTATTTCGGCGGCGACATGGAAGCCTCGATCGCGCTCTCCGGCCAGGTCGCCGGCCGCATCGACGAGGTCAAACCGGTCGCCCAGATCATCCGCGAAACCGTGGCCGAGTTCGAGGATGTGATGGCCAAACTGAGCGAGCGGTTCGCGCCCGCCACGGTCAGGGCCTGATCAGCTGTTTTCCGACGCGGCGCGGCGGGCGTTGAGTTCGGTCTGGATCGTGGCGTGTTGGGCCTTGGTCAGGCGGTAGCCGATGAAGATGAGGACGGCGACCGCCGTGATCACCGCCGGACCGGGACCAAAGAGCAGGCCGAGGTTCTTGATGACGGCCGGATCGATGTGCGCCGCCGCGCCCGGCTGCGAGGCGATCGCGGTCGGGAAGTGGATCAGGTCGAGACCGATGCCGGCGATCAGGCTGCCGAGGCCGACCGCGGCCTTGGCGGAGAAGTTGAGGCCCGCGAAGTAGAGCCCCTCGCGCCGGGTGCCGAACAGATGCTCGTGCTCGTCCGCCGCATCGGCCATGGCCGATTGGAAGGCGACCGAAACCCCGGTGGTGACGAAGGTGACCGTCGCCGCATTGATCATCAGGAGGGCATAGAGCAGCGGTCCCGTCGGCAGCAGGCCGGCGTTGCGCAGGAGCGGCAGCCACGCCTGCAGCGCCGCGAACAACACCAGACCCACAATGACCACCGTCCGCTTCTCGAACTTGGGCACCACGATGAGCGAGACGATGGCGCCGATGAACAAGCCCGGCACTGCGGCGAGCTGCACGATCGGGATCATGCCCGGCGGCAGGTTCCAGAAGAACTTGTAGGCGTGCAGGCCCAGCACGCTGGCGACGCCGGCGGCGGTGAAGATGAGGATCAGGCAGGCGAACAGCGATACGAACGAGCGGTTCCGGAAGATCTCAACGACGTCCGTCCAGGTGCGCGCGATGGCGTTGCCGCTCCTCACCTTGACCTGGTGCAGGCGCTTGAGCGCCGGGAGCGTCCCGAACGTCGCGATCACCGCGCCGACCAGGGTGATGGCGCCCAGCGTCCAGCCCAGCGGCAGGTAGGACGCGTGCTGTCCGATCTTCGGGCCGTAAAGGAAGAAGCCGGTGCCGAGCAGGACGATCGCTGTCGTCCCGATGGGGCCGACCAGAAAGCGCGAGCCGACCACGACGGTCCGTTCGTCGTAATCATCGCTGAGCTCGGCCCCCAGCGCGACGTAGGGCAGGTTGAAGCAGGAGTGGCAGATGCGCAGGGCGATGGCGACGATCGTCACGAAAGCGAACAGGCCCCATCCGTGCAAGCCCGTCGGGATCGAGAAGATGACGCCGAGCAGGATCGCCAGCGGCAGCGCGGCGGCGAACATGAAGGGATGGCGGCGTCCGAACCTGGAGTGGGTGTTGTCGGAGAGCGATCCCACGATCGGGTCGACCATGGAATCGATCAACAGGCCCAGGAAAATCGAAAGCCCGGCCAGCGAGTTCGCCAGCCCGCAGACCTGGGTCACGTAGTAGAACAGGTACAGGCCGAGCGCGCCGCTCATCACGCTGTCGACCAGCGTGCCAGCGCCGTATGCGGAGACTAGCGGAATGCTCAGCTTGCTGCGGCGAAGCTCGATCACCGCCTTTGCGGCGCTCGGAGCGGCAGGCGTCGGCGTGGGTTCGACAAGCGGCGGCGCGGGTTCGGCTGTCATGACCGGTGAGCGTTTCCTCGAAGTGTTGCATTCTGAAGTGCGGTTTTGAGCGTTATGCCATCAGACGCAGGCCGGGCGCCATTAAGGTTTGGTCAGGCGCTTGGTCGCACGCCCGGGCTTGAAAGCCATTGACGCCGTAGGGCGCCCGGCGAACGATGGCGGCCTCGCCCGAGGACGCGTCCCATGCCCCACGCCTACGATCTCGTCATCCGCAACGGCCTTGTCGTCGACGGCTCCGGCGCCGAGCGCTTCGAGGCGGATGTCGCCGTCACGGACGGACGCATCGCCGCCATCGGCGCGGTGAGCGGCCGGGGCGCCGAGGAGATCGACGCGCACGGGCTACTGGTCACGCCGGGGTTCGTCGACATCCACACCCACTACGATGGCCAGGCGGTGTGGTCGGAGCGGCTGTCGCCCTCGTCGTCGCACGGGGTGACCACGGTGGTGGGCGGCAACTGCGGCGTCGGCTTTGCGCCATGCCGCCCGGAGCACCACGACCTTCTGGTCAGCGTCATGGAAGGCGTTGAGGACATTCCCGAGGTGGTGATGACCGAGGGGCTGACCTGGGAGTGGGAGACCTATCCGGACTATCTGAACGCGATCGAGAAGCGCCCGCACGACATCGATTTCGCCTCGCAGATCCCCCACTCGGCCGTTCGCGTCTACGTCATGGGCCAGCGCGGCGCCGACCGCGAGGCGGCGACGGCGGACGATCTCAACCGCATGCAGGCGATCGTGCGCGAGGCCATGCAGGTCGGCGCGCTGGGCTTCGCGACCTCGCGCCTGATCATCCACAAGACCGGCCAGGGCGACGCCATCCCGACCTGGGAGGCGGCCGAGAGCGAGCTCGAGGCCATGGCGATGGCGCTGAAAGACGCCGGCAAGGGCGTGCTGCAGGCGGTGTTCGGCGCGCCGGGTCGGACCTTCGAGGACGAGATCGACCTGCTCTCGCGGCTGACGCGGATGAGCGGCCGGCCGGCCAGCTTCTCCATGGCCCAGGCCAACGACAACCCCGACGCCTGGCGTGGCGTCATGCGCCACCTGGCGGCGGCCAACCGCGAGGGACCGCCGATCCGCGCCCAGGTCTATCCGCGCCCGATCGGGGTGGTGCTGGGCTTCGACCTCTCGATCAACCCGTTCAGCCTCTGCCCGAGCTACCAGCCGTTGATCAAGCTGCCCTTCGCCCAGCGGATAGCGGCCCTGCGCGACCCGGCGATGCGGGCGCGGCTGCTGGCCGAGGAGCCGGGCGACGCGATCATTCCGCTGGCGCGGATGGGGCGGCGGTTCAACTTCATCTACCCGCTCGGCGACCCGCCCAACTACGAGCCGACGCAGGCGAGCTCGCTGGCGGCGCAGGCTGTGGCGCGCGGCGTGCATCCGGCCGAGCTGGCCTACGATCTCCTCTTGGAGAACGACGGGCGCGGCCTCCTGCTGGCGGCGCTGGCCAACTATGGCTCCGGCTCGCTCGACCCGATCCACGCGCTGATCACCGACCCGAACAGCGTGCTCGGCCTCGGCGACGGCGGCGCCCACTACGGCATGATCTGCGATTCCAGCTATCCGACCTTCGTGCTGCAGCACTGGACGCGCGAGCGGCAAGGCGCGCGGCTCTCCATCGAGGCGGCGATCAAGGCGCTGACGTCGGACCCGGCCGAGACCGTCGGCCTGCGCGACCGCGGCTTGCTGGCCGTGGGTCGCAAGGCGGACCTGAATGTGATCGACTACGACGCCGTCGCGCTCGAAACGCCGCACGTGCTGTACGACCTGCCGGCCGGCGGTCGCCGTATCACCCAGGGCGCGCGCGGCTATGAGGCGCTGGTCGTCTCCGGCCAGGTGGTGAGCCGCGGCGGCGAGCCCACCGGTGCGCTGCCGGGTCGCCTCGTGCGCGGACCGCAAGCGGTGGCCTGACGCCTCGGGGATTGCTGGAGCGACTCAGGCGCCGGTGCGTTAGTGTCTAGCCTCGGACGACCTCGGGAAGGCTTCAGACCGCGATGAGCTTGCGCTCGGCCGAGATCGCGACACCGCCGGCCGTCGCCTCGGTGCTGGCGCTGATCGGCAAGACGCCGATGGTGGAGCTCGAGGGCTTCGACACCGGGCGCTGTCGGCTGTTCGTCAAGCTGGAGAACGCCAACCCGGGCGGATCGATCAAGGATCGCATCGCGCTGTCGATGATCGCGGCGGCGGAGGCCGACGGGCGGCTGAGGCCGGGCGGGACCCTGGTCGAGGCGACCGCCGGCAACACCGGGCTCGGCTTGGCGCAGGTCGGGCTGCTGAAGGGTTACAAGCTCTTGCTGGTCGTGCCGGACAAGATGGCGCGGGAGAAGATCCAGCACCTGCGCGCCATGGGCGTCGACGTGCGCATCACCCGCTCCGACGTCGGCAAGGGGCACGCGGAATACTATCAGGACATGGCGCAGGTGTTGGCGGCCGCCCTGCCGAACGCCTTCTACGTCAACCAGTTCGAGAATCCCGCCAACCCGCTTGCGCACGAGACGACGACCGGCCCGGAGATTCTCGAGCAGATGGGAGGCGACGTCGATGCGGTGGTGGTGGGCGTCGGCTCGGGCGGAACGCTGACGGGGCTCGGGCGATTCTTCGCCAAGGCGTCGCCGAAGGCGCAGATGGTGCTGGCCGATCCGGTCGGGTCGGTGCTGGCTCCGCTCGTCCTGCGCGGCGAACGCGTCGAAGCGGGCTCCTGGGTGGTTGAGGGTATCGGCGAGGATTTCGTGCCGATGAACTGCGACCTCTCCCTGGTGAAGGCGGCCTACGAGGTCTCCGACACCGACAGCATCGCCGCCGCCCGCCTGTTGCTGACCAAGGCCGGCATCCTGGGCGGCTCGTCGTCGGGCACGCTGCTGGCCGCCGCGCTGCGCTATTGCCGCGAGCAGACTGAGCCCAGGCGTGTCGTCACGCTCGTCTGCGACACCGGCTCGCGCTACCTGTCGAAGCTCTACAACGACAGCTGGGTCGTCGAGCAGGGGCTGATGGATCGCGAACTGCACGGCGACCTGCGCGACCTGATCGTTCGCACGGCAGGCGACGCGGTGACCGTGGGACCGGAGGACACGCTGCTGACCGCCTACAACCGAATGCGACAGGCCGACGTGAGCCAGCTGCCGGTGCTGGACGACGGCCGTCTGATCGGCCTGATCGACGAGAGCGACCTCCTGGAAGCGGTCGAGGACCGGCGCACGGAAGCACGCTTCGGCCAGCCGGTCGCGACCGCCATGACCGCCAGGCTGCGCACCCTGCAGGCCGGCCAGCCGCTCGACGCACTGTTGCCGATCTTCGAGCGCGACGAGGTGGCGATCGTGATGGAGGGCCGTGAATTCCTCGGGCTGATCACGCGCATCGACCTGATCAACTATCTGAGGCGCGCGGCGTGAGCGACGAAGCGCCGCCAAAGAACCGGCTCGACTTCGCCACCCGGGCCATCCACGGCGGCCAGGAACACGACCCGCTGACCGGCGCGGTGATGACGCCGATCTACGCCACCTCGACCTATGCGCAGTCGTCGCCGGGCGTGCACCAGGGCTTCGAGTACTCGCGCAGCCAGAACCCGACCCGCTTCGCGCTCGAACGCGGGCTGGCCGACCTGGAGAGCGGCACCAAGGGCTTCGCCTTCGCCTCCGGCCTGGCCGCCATCGCCACCCTGCTCGAAACGCTGGATTCCGGCGACCATGTGATCGCCAGCGAGGATCTCTACGGCGGCTCCTATCGCCTGTTCGAGGGCGTGCGGCGCCGCTCGGCCGGTCTCGACTTCAGCTTCGTGGACATGACCGACGTGGCTGCGATCGAGGCCGCCATCACCCCGAAAACGCGGCTGATCTGGGCCGAGACGCCGACCAACCCGATGCTCCGGCTGGCCGACCTTGAGGCGATCGCGGCCCTGGCCAGACAGCGCGGCCTTGTCGCCGCCGCCGACAATACGTTCGCCAGCCCCTACCTGCAGCGCCCGCTGGAGCTGGGCTTCGACGTGGTGATGCACTCCACCACCAAATACATCGGCGGCCATTCCGACATCGTCGGCGGCGCGCTGGTGGTGGGCGAGAACACCGCGCTCAGCGACCAGCTCACCTTCCTGCAGAACGCCGTCGGCGCCGTGGCCTCGCCGTTCGACAGCTTCCTCACCCTGCGCGGCGTCAAGACCTTGGCGCTGCGCATGCAGCGCCATTGCGAAAACGGCCTGGCGGTCGCGCGCTGGCTGGAGGGCCGGCCGGAGGTGGCGCGGGTGATCTATCCGGGGCTGCCCAGCCATCCGCAGCATGCGCTGGCGAAGCGGCAGATGCGCGGGTTCGGCGGCATGGTGACCGCCATCCTCGACCGCGACCTCGCCGGCACGCGCCGGATGCTGGAGCGCACGCGCCTGTTCACCCTGGCCGAGAGCCTGGGCGGCGTCGAGAGCCTGATCGAGCACCCGGCGATCATGACCCACGCCTCGATTCCGCCTGAGGCGCGCGCCCGCATCGGCATCGCCGATTCGCTCATCCGCCTCTCCGTCGGCGTCGAAGCCGCCGACGACCTGATCGCCGACCTGGACCAGGCGCTGCGGTAGGGTTCGCGTTACGCCGCCGCCGAAGCCTCAGTCAGGTCGAGGCCCAGCGCGTCGGTGAGTCCGCGGTGGCCGGCGGGGGTCAGCAGCAGGGCGCGGGTGGGGCCGGTGCGGCGAAGCCAGCCCAGGTCCATGAGGCGGGTCATCAGGCGGGCGGCCAGCGGGCCGGCCAGGTGGCGGCGGCGCTCGGTCCAGTCCAGGCAGGGGCGCATCTGGCCGCGGCGGGCGGCCTTGGGCGGGCTCAAATCCACCCCAAGCGCGCCCAACCGCTCGCGGCCGGCCTCGGTCAGGCGGTAGCGGTCTGCGCCGTCGGCTTCAATCAGCCCGCCATGCTCCATGGCATCGGCCAGGGCCACGCCCAGCCGCCCGGCGACGTGGTCGTAACAGGACCGCGCGTCGCGCAGGCTTCGCGCCCTGGCGTCGAGCGGGCGGACCAGGGCGCGGGGCGGCGGGCCGAGCACGGCCAGGGCCTCGAGCACCTGCGCCACCTCCGGCCCGGCCAAGCGGTAATAGCGATGGCGGCCCTGGCTAGTGACGCTGAGCAGGCCGCCGGCGACCAGTTGGGTCAGATGGTTGCTGGCCGACTGGGCCGAGACCCCGGCCGCCCAGGCCAGCGCCGTGGCCGGCTGGGCGCGGCCGTCGAACAG
The DNA here is from genome assembly GCA_937890965.1 of uncultured Caulobacteraceae bacterium. Lineage (GTDB taxonomy): Bacteria > Pseudomonadota > Alphaproteobacteria > Caulobacterales > Caulobacteraceae > Poindextera. The sequence goes on from CALAEG010000230.1 coordinate 8,642, forward strand.
CGCCTGCAGCATGGCGGCGCGGGCCGGGTCGCCGATCAGGGCGGCGGGGACGGCGATATTGGCTTCCATGGCGCGGCTCCTTTAAGCGAACACCCTAGACCCGTAACGGCGCGGATGGTTCACGCGCGGCTGAAACGTTGCACTTAGGCCCGCGGCATAGGGAGGCCATGACCTCAGCCCAGTCCAAGACCTTGGCCAAGACCGCCGGCGCCGGGTGGATCATCGCCGCGGCCAGTTTCGGCTTCATGGTGGTCCAGCTCGACGTGACCATCGTCAATGTCGCCCTGCCGGCCATGTCCCGCGATCTCGGCGGCGGCACGGCGGAGCTGCAGTGGGTGGTGGACGCCTATACGCTGTCGTTCGCCGTGCTGTTGCTCAGCGCCGGCGTGCTCGGCGACCTGTTCGGCGCGCGGCGGGTCTATCTGGCCGGGTTCGGCCTGTTCGCCCTGGCCTCCGCGACCTGCGGCCTCGCGCCGAACGCCGGCGTCCTGATCGCCGCGCGCACCGTGCAAGGCGCGGCGGCGGCGCTGATGGTGCCCAACTCGCTGGTGGTGCTGAACTTCGCCACCAAACATGACGACAGGCTGCGCGCCCGGGCGGTGGGCATCTGGACGGCGGCCAGCGGCATGGCGATCGGGATCGGGCCGGTGGTCGGTGGCCTGCTACTGACCAGTTTCGGCTGGCGCAGCATTTTCTGGGTCAACCTGCCGCTCTGCCTGGTCGGCGCGGCCCTGACCCTGGCCTTCGCGCCCGTAGCGCCGGCGCATGCGGAGAAGCGCCGGCTCGACCTGCCGGGCCAGGTCCTGGCCATTCTGGCGCTGCTCGGCCTGGTCAGCGGGGTGATCGAGGCGGGGCCGCTGGGCCTGACCCATCCGCTGATCATCGGCGCGGGCCTGTTGTTCGCCGCCGCCGGCATCGGCTTCGTTGCGGTCGAGCACCGGTCGCGCGCGCCCATGCTGCCGCTACACTTCTTCAGGAACACCGGTTTTGACGCCGCCGTCGGCTTCGGGATCGCGGTCAATCTCGCCTATTACGGCGTGCTCTTCGTGCTGGCGCTCTATCTGCAAGGCGCCCACGGCTGGTCGCCGCTGCAGGCGGGCCTGGCCATCTTGCCGCTGACGCTGACATTCATTGTCTCCAACCTGGTCAGCGGCTGGCTGATCGGCCGGTTCGGCTCGCGCTTTCCCATGGTGATCGGCGGCCTGATCGGCGCGGTCGGCTATGCCCTGCTGGTGACGCTGGGCGCCAGGAGTTCGTTCGCGCACATGCTGCCCATCTTCCTGCTCATCCCGTTCGGCATGGGGCTGGGGGTGCCAGCCATGACCACCGCCGTCCTGGCCGGCGTCGATCATGCCTGGTCGGGGACGGCCTCGGCGGTGCTGAACGCGGCGCGCCAGGCGGCCGGCGCCATGGGCGTGGCCATCTTCGGGGCCCTGGCCGCCAACGGCCAGGCGGTGCGAGGCCTGCACGCCTCGGGCCTCATCTCGGCGGCGCTATTGGTCATCGGCGCGGGGCTGGCTTGGCGCTGGGTCGCGGCAAAGGCGACGACTTAGGCGTTACGGCGCGGCGGCGAAGTCGACATCCTTGGCCGCGACCGTCCCGGCCGTCCGTCCGGGCGCGGTCTGGTAGGTCCAGTAGAGGTTGGTGTGCTTGATGACCTGGTCCACGGGCGGCGCGCCCCATAGCCCCTGGCGAGCGCGCCGTGCAGGGTCGAGCGGATGCAGGCATCGGTCTCCGCGCCGACGACGAGCAGGCGCCCGACCGCGAGATCCGACAGCACGGCCTCGAGACGGGTGTCCTCGAAGGCGTCGCCGTATGCCTTCTCGATCAGCGGCTCGGCGCCGGCTGGAACAAGTTCGGGAACGATGCGCCAGGGGTCGCTGCCCCTGGCAAGTTCCTCATTGGCGTGCTGCACCCAGACGACCGGAATCCGTTCCCGCCGGGCCTTTTCGACCAGGCCCGCGATGTTGGCGACGACCGCGTCGCGCTGGTGAGCGCCCGCGACGACGCCGGTCTGCACGTCGACGACGAGGAGGGCGGTGTGCGGGCGATTCTGCAGTGTGGTCATGGTCTGCCTAGATCACGATGGTTTTGGATTGAAGCAATCCAAAATCATAAACGTGATCGATTCCTAAGGGGTAGAGCGGGTTGCGGGCAGAAAACCGCGTCACACTTTTCCTCAACCCGCTCTAGACGGAAAAGGCGCGGTCCGTGGCGCGGACCAGGCCGTCGATGATGCCGGGCTCGGTCGAGGCATGGCCGGCGTCCCAGACCACCTCGAACTCGGCCTTCGGCCAGGCGGTCTTCAGCCGCCAGGCCGACTCCATCGGCGTGACCACGTCGAAACGGCCCTGCACGATCCAGCCCGGTATGTGCTGGATCTTGGCGACATTGTTGAGGATCCAGCCGTCTTCGGAAAAGAAGCCGCGGTTGGCGAAATAGTGGCACTCGATGCGGGCGAAGGCGACGGCGAAGTCGACCTCGTTGAACTTGGCAGGCCGGGCTTCCGGGCCGCGCAGCGAGATGGTGTCGCCCTCCCACTGGCTCCAGGCCGCGGCGGCGCGGGCCTGCACCTTGGGATCGGCATGGGTCAGCCGGCGATGATAGGCGCTGAGCAGGTCGCCGCGCTCGGCTGACGGGATCGGCTCGACGAAGCTGGCCCAGGCGTCGGGGAACATCATCGAGGCGCCGTCCTGGTAGAACCAGGCGATCTCGCGCTCGGTGAGCAGAAAGACGCCGCGCAGGATCAGCGCCTCGACCCGTTCGGGATGGGTGATGGCGTAGGCCAGCGCCAGCGTCGAGCCCCAGGAGCCGCCGAACACCGTCCAGCGCTCGACGCCCATATGCACGCGCAGACGCTCGATATCCTCGATCAGCGCCCAGGTGTCGTTCTCGTCCAGCTCGGCATTGGGCCGCGACTTGCCGCAGCCGCGCTGGTCGAACAGCAGGACCCGCCAGCGGCTGGGGTCGAAGAAACGCCGCATGGTCGGGTTGATCGCGCCGCCCGGGCCGCCGTGCAGCACCACCGCCGGCTTGCCGCCGGCCCGGCCGCATTCCTCGTAGTAGATCTCGTGCCGCCCGCCGGTGGGCAGCCA
>CALAEG010000231.1 GCA_937890965.1 uncultured Caulobacteraceae bacterium
AGGTCGGCCTGAGCGCCGGCGAGCCGTGCCCGGGCCTGGTCGAGGTCGGTTCGAGGAGTCTCGCCGTCCTTGAACTTCAGCTCCGCCTGCTGGGCGATCTCGTCGAGCTGTCGAACCTGGGCTTCTTGGAGGGCCAAGAGTTGGCCCGCGCTCAGCACGGTGACATAGGCTTCGGCGACCTGCGCCGACAGCAGGGCCTTCGCCCCGGCGGCCTGCGCGAGCGCGGCGTCGCGGCCTTCACGGGCGCGGTCGATCGCCGCGGTGATCGCGCCGCCGGCGAACAGCGGCTGGCGCACTTCCAGCACCGCGCCACGCGGCGACACATTGCTTCGTCCGAAACCGAAGAAGCCGCCGAGGTCAGTGGTCCCCCAGCCGGCTTCGCCAGAGAGGACGACGGTCGGCATCCGGCCCGCGCGAGCCTCAGACAGTCTCGCATCGGCCGCATCTGCTTGCGCCTTGGACTGGGCCAGGGTCGGATTCGACCTCTGGGCCAGCGCGATCGCCTCGTCCAGCGACATCGCGGTCGCGATCCCGGGGAGGCAGATCGCAGCCAGGAGGCCTAGTGCCGCGGTCGCGCGCATCGGGATCAACGGAAGGCGGCGCCGGGCTTGGCGCCCAGCTTCTTGAAAACCATCGCCGCCGGACAGAGGCCGGTGAAGGCCGCCTGGACCATGTTCAGGCCCGCGAAGATCGACAGGCAGATCCACCAGGGGTTCACAAAGTGCGCCAGCGCGATGCCGGCCAGCACGACACATCCAGCGAAGACAAAAACCAAGCGGTCTACGGTCATCTTGCCACTCCTAGGCGGTTCAGGCCTTGGCCTGAGCCAGAGCCTGGCGCGTCCAGGCGACGATCTGATCGGCGCTCATCAGTCCGGCGGTGCGGCCGATGGCCTGGCCGTCCTTGAAGAGCAGAAGCGCGGGAATGCTTGAGACGCCCAGGTCGGCAGAGGCCTGGGGTTCGGCCTCCGAGTTGAGCTTCAGGAGCCTGACATCGGGTTCCAGCTTGGCGGCGGCCGCCGCGAAATTCGGAGCCATTGCCCGGCATGGGCCGCACCAGGGCGCCCACACATCCACCAGCACCGCCGCGCCCTTGGTCGAGCCGCGATGGGCGCGCAAGGCCTTGGCGTCGACCTCGGTCGGATGGCAGGAAAACAGGCTCTGCTTGCAGCGGCCACACTTGGCCGCCAAGGAATCCTTGCCTTCCGGCGCACGGTTGGCCGCGCCGCAAGCTGGGCAGACGAACTGGCGCATGGGCGGTCCTCAGGCCTTGATCTTCTTGATGCCCATCACGTCCAGCGCCAGCTTTTCGTAGAAGGGCTCGCTCTCGCCGCGTTTGATCTTTCCGAGGAAGTATTTCTCGAAGCCGACCTTGGCGAGGTGGACCCAGCCGCCGCTCGACGACCAGTTGACGTTGCGCGGCGGAATCTGCGGCTGGGCGACGAAGGCCACGCCGCCATCGCCGAAGTCCGCCAGGCAGATGGCGTTCCAGGTCGCCTCGTTGCTCGCCCGCTTGCCGTCAACCAGCGCGCCGAGGTTCTTGGCTATGGCGGTGACCATGCTCTCGATCATGAAGCCGGTCTTGGGCACGCCGACCGCCAGCGGCGTCTTGCCAGTGGGGGCGATGGCGACGCAGACGCCCAGCGCGAAGACATTCGGAAAGGTCGGATTGCGCTGGTGCTTGTCGACGACGATGAAGCCGCGGGGATTGGTCAGCCCCTCGATGCCGCGCACCGCTTCAATCCCCCTGAAGGCCGGCAACATCATCGAGAAAGCGAAGGGCAGATCGTGGGTGGCCTTGGTCGATCCATCCTCGGCGACCTCCTCGACGTGCATCACACCAGCCTCGACAGAGGTGACCTTGGCGTTGGTGATCCACTTGATGTGCCGCTCGCGCATCTCGCTTTCGAGCAAGCCCTTGGTATCACCGACGCCGTCCAGCCCCAGGTGGCCGATGTAGGGTTCTGGCGTCACGAAGGTCATCGGTACGCGGTCGCGGATCTTGCGGCGCTTGAGTTCGGTATCCAGGATCATGGCGAACTCATAGGCCGGACCGAAGCAGGACGCGCCCTGGACGGCGCCCACGACGATCGGTCCCGGATTTTCGACGAAGCGATCGAAGGCGGCCGCCGTCATCTCGGCATGATCGACGTGACAGATCGACTGGGTGAACCCGCCGTGCGGCCCCAGCCCCGCGATCTCGTCGAACGCCAGGTCAGGGCCTGTTGCGATGACCAGATAGTCGTAGTCGACGACGGCGCCGTCGTTCAGCTCGACGCGGTTCTCGGCGGGAACGACCTTCTTGGCCCCTGCCCCACTGAAGACGATACCGCGTTTCTTGAACACCGGCGGCAGGTTGACCTCGATGGCCTGGCGCTTGCGCCAATGGACGGCGACCCACGGATTCGACGGGACGAAATGAAAGGTGTCGCCCTGCGACACCACACTGACCTCGGCCTTGTCGCGGACCGCGTCCTTGATCTCGAAAGCGGCGATCGCGCCGCCCAGTCCGGCGCCCAGGATGACAATTCGCGGCTTGGCCATCGCCTATTTCCTCCAATGGCCCCGGTTATCAGCGGCAAAGTCCGTCAATTCCGGGCGCCTGGCTTTGATGCGGATCAAGCTCTGGCGCGACGATCGGCCGTAGCGTGGTCCGGTTGATGGCTTGACGATATATGTTAATCAGCGCATATACGCAACTATGAAAATTGATGCCGCCGCACTGAAAGCTTCCGCGGACAACGCCTGCGGCTTGCTCAAGGCCTTGGCCAACCCGCATCGGCTGATGATCGTCTGTTCGTTGATCGACGGAGAGCAGTCGGTCGGCGCACTCGCCCGCGCGCTGGGGGTTCGGGAGTCCCTTGCGTCACAACATCTGGGGCTCTTGCGGCGGGATGGGCTGGTCTGCGCCCGGCGCGACGCCCAAACCATCTACTACGCCCTGCAGAGCGGCCGCGCCCGCGCCCTGGTCGAAACCCTGTCCCGCCTGTTCTGCGCCGTCCCTGAACCTCAGCCTACCTAAGGAGCCCCACGATGTTCGGCGCCACCATGACCAAGGATCTCTCGCCTCGCGAGGTGAAGGCCGCCCTCGACGCCCATGAAATTCTGCTGATCGACGTGCGCGAGCCGGCCGAATTCGCCGCCGAGCGGATTCACGGCGCACTCAACTTCCCGCTGTCGACCTTCGATCCCGCTGCGCTGCCGAAGGCGGACGACAAGACGATCGTATTCCAATGCGGCTCGGGCAAACGCTCGGCCACGGCCGTCGACCAATGTCGCAAGGCTGGCCACGAGATCGATGCTCACCTAGCCGGCGGGATCATGGCCTGGAAGGCCCATGGGATGCCGACCGTGACGATCGACAGCGACACCGGCGCCGTGCGCGATCGGTCCTAGTGATCGCATAGACAAGACCAAGAGGCGGG
>CALAEG010000232.1 GCA_937890965.1 uncultured Caulobacteraceae bacterium
CCGTGGTCGGCCCCATCCTGCTGGGCCTCTCGCATTCGGTGCGGATCTGCCCACTGTCGGCCTCGGTCTCCAAGATCCTCAACATGGCCATGATGGCCGCCTTCGACAGTCCCCTGGTCGAGACGGCCGATGGGTGAGGGCCATGGTTTCGTGAGAGAGTCCACCTAGCTAAGTCACTAACGCTTGGCGCCCTCCATGAGCGCCAGCAATCCCTTGAGCAGCGCCGTGGGAGTCGGCGGACAGCCGGGGATGCGGATGTCGACAGTGAGCACCTTGTCCACGCTGCCGGCGCAGGCGTAGCTCCCGGCGAAGAGGCCACCATCTATGGCGCAGGCGCCGGCGGCCACCACCCACTTTGGGGCCGGCGTGGCGGCGTATGTGCGTTCAAGGGCCTCACGCATGTTCAAGGTGACCGGGCCGGTGACCAGGAGGACATCGGCATGGCGCGGCGAGGCGACGAAACGCAGGCCGAAGCGCTCCAGATCGTAGTAGGCGTTCGAAAGTGCGTGAATCTCCAACTCGCAACCATTGCAGGAGCCGGCGTCCACTTGGCGGATGGATAGACTGCGACCCAGCCGCCGGCGCGCCGCCGCCTCGAACGCCACGCCGAGCTCGGCCAGATCGGGCGCTGGCTCGGTGAGGGCGGACTTCAGGATCCCCTCGGCGAGGAGCCGCGGCATGCTCATCAGAGGTCGACCCCCGCGTAAGAACAGTTGAAGGATTTGTTGCACAGCGGGAAGTCGGCGACGATGTTCCCCTCGATGGCGGCCTCAAGCAGCGGCCACTGGAACCAGGAGGGGTCGCGCAGATAGGCGCTAGTGACCTTGCCCGGTTCCAGCCGCAGCCAAATGAAGACGTCGCCGCGGAACCCCTCGACGAGCGCGAGCCCCTCGCCGGCGCCCGATGCAAGCGGGGCGGTTGGCGGACCCTTGGGCAGACCGTCCAGAATTTGATCGATGAGCGAAAGGCTCTGGCGCGTCTCTTCGATCCGGATCCAGACGCGGGCGTTGACGTCGCCCTCATCGCGGGTCGGGACCTCGAATTCGAGCGCGTCATAGGGTGGATAGGGGAAGGCCTTGCGCGCATCGAAGCCGCCGCTGCTGGCCCGGCCGACGTAGCCGCTGGCGCCAAACCAGGCGGCCAGCTCGGCCTTCACGATTCCCGTGCCGACGGTGCGGTCCTGCAGGGAAGCGGTGTCGTCGTAGAGATCTATGAGCAGCGGGAATCGCTCGCGCACCGTCCGGACGAGATCGCGCACTGCCTCGGCGCCCGCCGGCGTCAGGTCGACCGCCACGCCGCCGGGTGTGACGCAATCCATCATCAACCGGTGGCCGAAGGCGACGTCGGCAGCGCGCAGCACCTGCTCGCGTAACACCGCGCAGTGGGCGTGCATCAAGGCGAAGGCCGCGTCGTTGCAGATGGCGCCGATGTCGCCCAGGTGGTTCGCTAGGCGCTCCAGCTCGGCCATCAGACCACGCAGCCAATGGGCTCTGGACGGCGCTTCAACGCCGAGGGCGGCCTCGGCGGCCCGGGCGAAGGCGACGGCGTAGGCGACGGTGGAATCGCCCGAGGCGCGGCCGGCGAGTCTCGCCGCCCGGTCCAGCGGGGCGCCAGCGATCAGGCCTTCGAGGCCGCGGTGGACGTAACCCAGCCGCTCCTCCAGCCGCACCACAGTCTCGCCGCTGGCGGTGAAGCGGAAGTGGCCGGGCTCGATGATCCCAGCGTGCACCGGCCCGACGGGGATCTGGTGCAGGCTCTCGCCTTCGGCGGCGAGGAAAGCATACGGCGCTGGACCTTTCGATCGGGCGGCAGCGCCCAGAGGATGGCGGACGGTCCAACGGCCGTGATCGAGCCACAGTCTTCCGTCGAGTGTGCCCTCAGCCTTCAGGCCGTACAAGTCCGCGATTGCCCGCTCCAGTCGGATGGCCGGGGAGTGGCGCGCGCCGACCGAAGGGAACGAACCCTTCGGACAGGCGAGGCTGACGACGGCGATTTCGTCCTCGCCGCGGGAGGCCATGTGGACGCGATTTGGCTCGCCCCATAGGCCTAACAGGGTCCGGCGCCCGGCGATCAGCGACTCTGTCGCTTGGCGCCAGCCTCTTACGTCGACGGTGACCTGGTCCCACCTCATCCGAGCAACCTCGCCACGTGCTGGAACCACACCGTGATCAGCGGCGGGAAGAAGACGCCGGCCGCCAGCACGAGCGCCAAATGGCCGAACATCGGCAGGTAGGACGCCTTCGCCGGCGCTGAGCCTGGGCTAGGCTCGCCGAACGCCAGGCCCTGAACCTTCATGAGCAGGGCGCCGAGGGCGACGATGAGGCCGAACACCAGCGGCAAGGCGAGCAGCGGCTGGCGAGCGAAGGTGGAGCTCACCACCAGGAACTCCGAGGTGAAGATGCCGAACGGTGGCAAGCCAGAAATGGCGAAGACACCCGCCACCAGGGTCCACCCCAAAACCGGATGGGTGACGGTCAGCCCGCGGATGTCGGCGATCTTCTGGCTGCCCTTGACCTGGGCGATGTGGCCGACACTGAAGAAGATCGCCGACTTGGTCAGGCTGTGCATGGTCATGTGCAGCAGGCCGGCGAAATTGGCCAACGGGCCGCCCATCCCGAAGGCGAAGACAATGATGCCCATATGCTCGATGGAGGAGTAGGCGAACATCCGCTTTATGTCGCGCCGGCGGTAGAGCATGAAGCCGGCGAAGATCACCGAGACCAGGCCCATGGTGATCATCAAGGGGCCGGGCGCCACCGCCCTGGGATTGGCCGCCAGCAGCATCTTGAAGCGCAGCACCGCGTAGAGGGCGACATTGAGCAACAGGCCCGACAGCACCGCCGAGATCGGCGTGGGGCCCTCGGCGTGGGCGTCGGGCAGCCAGGCGTGCAGGGGCACCAGCCCGACCTTGGTGCCATAGCCCAACATCAGGAAGACGAAGGCGAGATTGAGCAGGGCCGGATCGAAGGCGCCGGCCTTGGCGACCAGCGTCGTCCAGACCATGCCGGCCATTCCCTCCCCCACCACCGGCCGGGCGGCCACATAGACGAGGATGGTGCCGAAGAGGGCCAGCGCAATGCCGACGCTGCCGAGGATGAAGTATTTCCACGCCGCCTCGAGCGCTTCGTGGCTGCGGTAGATGGCCACCATCAGCACGGTGGTCAGGGTCGCAAGTTCGATCGCCACCCACATCAGCCCGATGTTGCCCGAGATCAGCGCCAGGTTCATGGCGAACATCAAGACCTGGTACATGGCGTGGTAGAAACGCAGGCGCGTCGGGGTGAGGCGCCCGATCTCCACCTCATGGGCGATGTAGCTCGCCGAAAAGACGCTGGTGGTGAAGCCGACGAAGGCCGAGAGCACGATGAAGACCACGCTGAGGTCGTCGACCCTCAAATAGAGCCCGTCCGCCGGCCGCACCAGAAAGAGCGAGGCGGAGGCGAGCAGCGTCGCCAAGCTTGCCAGCACATTGACCGCCGCCGAGACGCGATAGCCTGGAATCAGCGCCAGGACGCCCGCGGCGAGCGCGGGGATCAGCAGCACGGCGTCCAGGGCGGTGAAGCTGTTCATTGCCGCTCTCCGCGGAATCGGTCCAGCGCCGTGACGTCCACCGTCTCGAACCGCTCGCGAATCCGGAACAGGAAGATGCCGATGACGATGAAGGCGATCAGCACCGAGAAGGCGACGCTGATCTCCACCACCAGCGGCATGCCCTTGGCCCCGGTGGCGGCGAGGACCAGACCGTTCTCCAACGACATGAAACCGATGACAAGGCCCACGGCGTTGCGGCGGGTGACCATCATCAAGAGGCCCAGCAGCACCACCGAGAGGGCGAAGGCGAGGTCTTCGCGCCCCAGACGATCGGACGCCTCGGTCACCCTCAACATCACCGCCAGCGAAAGCGCCACCAGGCCCACCCCCGCCAGCATGGTGGGGCCGACGCCGACCACCTGGTCGATCTCGCGGTGAACGCCCAGGCGCTTGATGATCTGGTGCAGGGCGATGGGGATCACCATGGCCTTGAAGACAAGCGCGATGGCGGCCGTGATGTAGAGATGCGGCGCGTGCTGGATGAAAGCCTGCCAGGCAACCGACAGCGAGAGGGTGATCGCCTGGGCGGCGAAGACGTTGATCAGGGCGGTGAGCCGGTCCTGATAGAGCATCAAGAGGCTGATCAGGACGAGCCCGCCGGCCAGCAGATGGGCGATGTCGAACTGAAGGCCGCTCACTGCAGTCCTCCGCGCGAGACGAAGAGGAGCACCACGCCCAGGATGCCCATCATGAAGGCCGCGCCAAGGAAAGCCGAGACGCGGAACACCCGCATCTTGGCGATAGCGGTCTCGAAGAGCGCGAGCAGGGTTCCGGCGACGGCGAGCTTGCCGATGTAAGCGGCCAAGCCCAACGCGTGCGCCGCCGCGCCGGCGCCGACGGGGGCCAGGCCCCAGGGGACGAAGATGCAGGCAATCAGCGAGACGTAGAGCAACAGCTGCAGCTGGGACGCCAATTCGATCACCGCCAGGTGGCGGCCGGAATACTCCAGCACCATGGCCTCATGGACCATGGTCAGCTCCAGGTGGGTGGCCGGGTTGTCCACCGGGATGCGGGCGTTCTCGGCGATGGCCACCATGATCAGGGCGACCAGCGACAGGGCCAGCGTCACCCGGAGGCCCGCGTTGGGGGAGAGCATGTAGCCCGCCACTGTCGAGAGCTGGGTCGAGCCGGCGAGCAGGGCCAGGGAAAAGACGATCATGATCAGCGCCGGCTCGGCCAGCGAGGCGATCATCACCTCGCGGCTGGAACCGATGCCGCCGAAGCTGGTCCCGATGTCCATGCCGGCCAGGGCCAGGAAGAACCGCGCGCTTCCAAGCAGGGCGATGATGGCGATGAGGTCCGCCGACCAACTGAACATCAGGCCGGTGGCGAAAGTCGGGACCAGGGCCGCCGCCAACCAGGTGCCCGCGAAGATCAGATAGGGCGCCGCGCGGAACAGCCAGGACGCGGTCTCAGCCAGGACCACTTCCTTGCGCATCAGCCGCCACAAGTCGCGATAAGGCTGGATGAGTTGCGGGCCCCGGCGGCGCGTGAGCCTCGCCTTCACCTTGCGGACGAAGCCGGTAAGCAGCGGCGAGAGCGCGAGTACCAGCGCCATCTGCGCGCCCTCGATGGCGAGGCCCTGGATCAATTCCATCGGGCGAGCGCCAGCAGGAGGCCGATCAGGGCCAGGAAGACCAGGCTGAGATAGAGCCGGATGGTGAGGAACTGCAGCTTGTTCAGGTGGTCGGCCGCATAGCCGACGAGACGGGCCACCGGTGCGTAGAACGTCTCCCAGATCGGATCGTGGACCACCACCTGGAATCTGGCCGGCCTCATCTCGCCCGGCGCCGGCATGTCCACCGTTTCACGCGCGCCGAACAGCAAGGTCCCGAACACCCGCCGGATCGGCTGAGCGAAGCTGCCGGCGGTGTACTGGGTCATGGGGCTGGGATCGGGCGCACCGCAGTCCCAGGCTGGCGCACGGCGCACGGCGCGAGAAGCGAACTGGTGGATCGCCATGGCGCAGAGGCCAGCGGAGACGGCAATGAAGATCAGCACCAGAAGCCCATTGTAGGAACTTCGGGCCTCGGCGATCGGCACGATGGAAAGCCAGGCCTGACTTGCCTGCACGGGCATCTGCCCCCCGACCGTCATCTGCACGGCCGGCGCCAGGGCGTCGATCACGAACCCCGGCAGCACGCCGGCGAGGAGGCAAAGCCCGGCGAGGACGAACATGGCCGCGCGCGAGAAGCCGTCGGTCTCCTGGGCGGCCTCTGCGGCCGGCGTGCGCGGCCGGCCAAGGAAGGTGATGCCGAACGCCTTGACAAAACATGCCGCCGCCAGCGCCGCCGAGAGGGCGAGCAGCGCGCCCGAGGCAGGGACGAGCAGCTTCAGAGCCCAGGCGTCAAGCCGTGGGCTGAGCAGGATCGCCTGGAAGGTCAT
>CALAEG010000233.1 GCA_937890965.1 uncultured Caulobacteraceae bacterium
CATACGGCGCTCACTGGAAAAGGGTCCATCCGCCTTCAGGGCGGATTGAATCAACAAAGCATAAGCGTGCGGGCGCACTCAGCGTCCGCGAGCGCGGGATGGCTCACGAAGCGGGAACGACGGACGGCCTACCTCGACACCTGCTCCAGAATGGGCGCCAGCGTCAGGGCCGGGAAGTAGATAAGTCCGCCGACGATCAGGATGACTGCGGTGAGAAGGCCGATGAACAGCAGGTTGTCGGTCGGCATCGTCCCCGTTGAGGGCGCCTTGCGCGTCTTGGCGGCGAGCGAGCCGGCGATCGCCAGGACCGGCGTCATGACGGCGAAGCGGCCGATCGCCATCCCGATCGCCAGCGTCACATTGTAGAAGGGCGTGTTGGCGCTGAGGCCCGCTAAGGCGCTGCCGTTGGTCGCCGCCGCCGAGGTGTAGGCGTAGAGGATCTCCGAGAGGCCGTGTGGGCCCATGGCTTGTCGTCCCGCGAGACCCCAGGGCAGCACGACGGCGATGGCGGTAAACCCGAGCGCCGCAACAGGGGCGGCGAGCGAAGCGAGCATGGTCAACTGCACTTCGCGCGCCTCGATGCGGTTGCCGAGGTACTCCGGCGTCCGACCCACCATGAGACCGGCGATGAAGACCGCCAGGATCGCAAATAGCAGGATGCTGAAGAGGCCGGAACCCGGCGCGCCGATGATCACCTCGCCGATCTTCATGTTCGCCATCAGAACCAGGCCGCTGAGCGCGCGATAGCTGTCGTGCATGGAATTGACCGCGCCGTCCGAAGAGGCGGTGGACACTTCGGCGAACAGGCTCGAGCCGGCGATCCCGAAGCGGGTCTCCTTGCCCTCCATATTGCCGCCCGCGATGCCGAGGTGCGCCGCCGCGGGGCTGGGCGCGCTCTCCATGCCATAGACCACCGCGGTCCCGGCCAGGAAGAGGACCCCCATCACCGCCAGAAGGACCCAGCCCTGTCGCTGTGAACCGACCATCCGCCCGAAGGTGTTGGTCAGGGCCGCGCCGATCAGGAAGATCAGCCCCATCTCGAGCAGGTTGGCCAGGGCGTTGGGATTCTCGAACGGGTGCGCCGAGTTGGCGTTGAAGAAGCCGCCGCCGTCGCCGCTCAGCAGCTTGATCGATTCCTGCGAAGCGACTGGCCCGAGGGGGATGACCTGGTGTGCGCCTTCCATCGTGGTCGCCGTGGCGGGGAGCGTCTGCGGAACGCCGAGCGCGGCCAGCGCCAGCCCGGCGATCACCGCCAGCGGCAGGAGCACGTAGAGCAGCGCCCGCGTCTGATCGACCCAGACGTTGCCGATCGTGCTTGCGCCGCTGCGGGCGAAGCCGCGGATCAGCGCGATGGCGACGGAAATGCCGGCGGCCGCGGACAGGAACGAAAAGACCGTTATCCCCGCCATCTGGGCGAAGTTGCTCAAGGTGCTCTCGCCGCCGTAGGACTGCCAGCTGGTGTTGGTCACGAAGCTGATCGCCGT
>CALAEG010000234.1 GCA_937890965.1 uncultured Caulobacteraceae bacterium
ACCGTCGCCGCCTCGCTGAAGGAGACGCTGACCCCGCTCAATGCGCGCGTCACCGCCGCCGTCGAGACCTTTCAATCCGCCCGCTGATTCGAACTTCAAGTCCTAAAGACTGAGTCGAGCCCGGGGCGGGAAACCGCTCCGGGCTCGTTTGTTTTGGCCCGGACCCTTATATTTCGGGCAGCCTATGCCGCCGTTTCGAGTTTAATCGTCGCGGAGGGGCCTTGCGCCCTTCCATCTGGTAAACATTTCCATATCTAATCCGCCCGTGGATGGTTCGCGGCGCGCCCTGGAGAGCGTTTGATGGCCGAGCGAAAGCAAGGTGATCAGAAAACAGACGTTGGAATCGGTGTGGTCACTCAGACCAAGCCGAAGACGCAAAAACCGTCGCTCTATCGCGTTTTGCTCTTGAATGACGACTACACGCCGATGGAATTCGTAACCTACGTACTCGAGCGATTCTTCAACAAGTCACGTGAGGACGCGATCGCGATCATGCTCCACGTCCACCAGCATGGAGTCGGCGTCTGCGGCGTTTTCACGTTCGACGTCGCCGAGACCAAGGTCGCCCAGGTCATCGACACCGCCCGACGTGAGGGCCATCCACTTCAGTGCACCATGGAAAAGGATTGAACCGCCTTGCCCTCTTTTTCGCGCAATCTTGAAGAGACACTTCATCGGGCGGTCGCTTTCGCAAACCAGCGAAAGCATGAGTACGCCACGCCCGAGCACCTGCTGCTGGCCCTGATCGAGGATCAGGACGCCGCGGCGGTCATGAACGCCTGCGATGTCGATATGGGCGCGCTCAAGAAGAGCCTGGTCAACTATCTCGACACCGAACTCACCTCCATCGTCGTCGACGACGGCGAGGACGCCAAGCCGACCGCCGGCTTCCAGCGCGTCATCCAGCGCGCCGTGATCCACGTGCAGTCGTCCGGCCAGGAGGATGTCACCGGCGCCAATGTGCTGGTCGCCATCTTCTCCGAGCGGGAAAGCCACGCCGCCTACTTCCTGCAGGAGCAGGAGATGAGCCGCTACGACGCCGTGAACTTCATCTCCCACGGCATCGCCAAGAAGGCGGGCGCCTCGGAGACCCGCCAGGTCAAGGGCGCCGACGACGACGAAAAGCCCCCGGTGAAGACCGGCGGCGAGGCGCTGGACGCCTATTGCGTCAACCTCAACGACAAGGCCCGCGCGGGTAAGGTCGATCCGCTCATCGGCCGCAACAGCGAGGTCGAGCGCTGCATCCAGATCCTGTGCCGGCGCACCAAGAACAATCCGGTGCTGATCGGCGAGCCAGGCGTCGGCAAGACCGCAATCGCCGAGGGCCTGGCCCGCAAGATCGTCAACCACGACGTGCCGGAAGTGCTCGCCGGCGCGACCATGTTCTCTCTCGACATGGGCGCGCTGCTGGCCGGCACCCGCTATCGCGGCGACTTCGAAGAGCGGGTCAAGCAGGTGATCAAGGAGTTGGAGAACCACCCCAACGCCATCCTGTTCATCGACGAGATCCACACCGTCATCGGCGCCGGCGCGACCAGCGGCGGGGCGATGGACGCCTCCAACCTGCTGAAGCCGGCGCTGGCTTCCGGCACGCTGCGCTGCATGGGCTCGACCACCTATAAGGAGTTCCGCCAGCACTTCGAAAAGGACCGTGCGCTGGTGCGCCGGTTCCAGAAGATCGACGTCAACGAGCCGACGATCGAGGACACCTTGAAGATCCTCAAGGGCCTGAAGTCCTACTACGAGGACTTCCACAAGCTGCGCTACACCAACGAGGCCCTGAAGGCCGCGGTCGACCTGTCGGCGCGCTACATCACCGACCGCAAGCTGCCGGACAAGGCGATCGACATCATCGACGAGGCGGGCGCCTCGCAGATGCTGCTGCCGGAATCGCGTCGGAAGAAGACCATCGGGCTGAAGGAGGTCGAGGCCGTCGTCGCCAAGATCGCCCGCATCCCGCCAAAGTCGGTGTCCAAGTCCGACACCGAGGCGCTGAAGCAGCTCGAGACCGATCTGCGCGGCGCGGTCTTCGGTCAGGAAGAGGCGATCCACCAGCTCTCCGCCGCCATGAAGATGTCGCGGGCGGGCTTGCGCGATCCGCAAAAGCCGATCGGCTGCTACCTGTTCTCGGGCCCCACCGGCACCGGCAAGACCGAGACGGCGCGGCAACTGGCCATGACCCTTGGCATCGAACTGCTGCGCTTCGACATGAGCGAGTACATGGAGCGCCACACGGTCAGTCGCCTGATCGGCGCGCCGCCGGGCTATGTCGGCCACGACCAGGGCGGCCTGCTCACCGACGCCGTCGACCAGCACCCGCACGCGGTCGTGCTGCTCGACGAGATCGAGAAGGCGCACCAGGACGTCTACAACATCCTGCTGCAGGTCATGGACCATGGCTCGCTCACCGACGCGGTCGGCAAGAAGGTCGATTTCAGGAACGTCATCCTGATCATGACCACCAATGCCGGCGCCTCGGAAGGCCAGCGCAACTCCATCGGCTTCGGCCGCGGTCGCTCCGAGGGCGAGGACGAGGAAGCCATCAAGCGCATCTTCTCGCCCGAGTTCAGGAACCGACTGGACGCGACGGTGGCCTTCAAATCGCTGACACCGGAGATCATCCGCCAGGTGGTGCACAAGTTCATCATCCAGCTGGAAGTCCAGTTGGCCGACCGGCACGTCACCGTCTCGGTTTCCGACGATGCCGCCGACTGGCTGGCCAAGAACGGCTTCGATGAGCTCTATGGCGCCCGGCCGCTGGCCAGGGTGATCCAGGAAAATATCAAGAAGCCGCTGGCCGACGAGATCCTGTTCGGACGCCTGGTCCGCGGCGGCCACGTCAAGGTGACGCTCAAGGACGGCAAGCTTGCCTTCGACTTCGACTCCGCCGGTGGCGCCGACGAAGCCGCGGCGGGTGAGAAAGAGCCCGAACTGGCGGGTTAGGCGTCCCTTCTCCCTCCTGCGGGAGAAGGGAAGGATCTACTTGCAGCGCTTGTCGGTGGCTCTCGCGCCGCACAGATAGACGGACTTGACCAGGTAGCTGTCGGCCGTGGTCTGGTCCTTCATCGACGCCGCCATCTGCGCCTGATTGGCGAAGCTCAGGGAACCGCCGGCGGGATTGGCCGGAACCTGCACGTCGCGCTCGACGGAATAGAGGGCGTCATCGCCGCTGATCGCCTTGAAGAAGATGGTGACGCCGAAGGGCTTGCCCTTCTGCTGGCCGCAATAGACCTGGCCATAGGCGACCCTGTAGCCGCCCTCCTGCGCCGCCGTCGGACCGTTGACCCGCAAACCGTCGCAATCGCCGGCCGCCGCCTGGAAGACGTTCCGCAGATAGACCGAGGGATGGACGCCGCGCTGTTGCGGGAAGTTCTGCGAAGTCAGGATGTCGGTGAACTTGGCCACCGTCTGGTTGGCCGGGATCTGCTCGCGATAGAACTGGGCGCCGACGGCCTTGTTGGTGATCAGCTTCCAGGCCGGCGGGCCAGGGTAGGGGGCCAGGACCAGATGCTCGCCGGGCGCGGCGCTCGCCGTCGCCGCAACCGTCAGAGCCGTGAAAATCGCCAACGCTGCTGTACGCATCGTGTGGCATCCCTTCGGGGTTGAACCTAAGGCCAAGCTTAGACCGTCGTCGGGCTCAGCGCGCCAGCGGAAAGCGTAGCTCCATCGTCTCGCCGAAGGGGGTGGCGCGCCAGAGGCCTTCAAGCTGACGCATGCACTCGCGGACGGCAAGCACCAAGGCCGGGGTGAACCAGCGCGGGGCGCGGTCGTCGTAGAGGTCGAGATACTCGCGCGCCTGTTCGACAAAGGCGTCCGCATCCAGATCCTCGCCCTTCAGCGCCCCGGTCAGGGCGCCGACCACCCGCTCGGTGATGGCGATCTCGCCGCCCAGCGCCGCGCCGCCGCCGACGCTGAGCTCCGCATAGCCGCCGACCTTGCCCAGCAGCCCGTAGAAGGAGCCGATCAGGCCGGCCTCGGTCTCCACCGCGAAGTGCAGCAGGTCGTGGAAGAGGAAGCTTCGGGTCTCCAGATCGAAAGCCTCGCCGGTCCCGTCGGGGCGAAGATATTCGAACCGATGC
>CALAEG010000235.1 GCA_937890965.1 uncultured Caulobacteraceae bacterium
CCTGGCCGGCGAGGCCTTTTCGCGCTCCAGCCGATCGAGCACCTGGCGGGCGCGCGCCACCACCGTCGGCGGCACGCCGGCCAGTTTGGCAACCTGGACGCCATAGGAGCGGTCGGCGGGGCCGGGCCTGGCCTCATGCAGAAAGACCAGGTCGCCGTTCCATTCCTTGGCCCGCATGGAGAGGTTGGCCACATGGGCAAGCCGCCCCTCGAGCTGGGCGAGCTCGTGATAGTGGGTGGCGAAGAGGGCGCGGCTCTGGTTGGCGTCGTGCAGGGCCTCGGCGCAGGCCCAGGCGATGGCCAGGCCGTCATAGGTGGCGGTGCCGCGGCCGATCTCGTCCAGGATCACCAGCGAGCGCGGCGTCGCCTGGGTGAGGATGGCGGCGGTCTCGACCATCTCCGCCATGAAGGTCGAACGGCCCCTGGAAAGGTCGTCGGCGGCGCCGACGCGGCTGAACAGCCGGTCGACCACGCCCAGCTTCAATCGCCTGGCCGGCACGAACGACCCGGCCTGGGCGAGCACGGCCAGAAGCGCGTTCTGGCGCAGGAAAGTCGACTTGCCGGCCATGTTAGGGCCGGTGACCAGGATAAGCCGCGCCGCGTTCGCGCCCGAACCGTCCAGGGAGCAGTCATTGGGCGTGAAGGCCTGGCCCTCGCGGCGGACGGCCGCCTCGACCACCGGATGCCGGGCCGCCTCGGCGATGAAGTCCAGCGAGCGGTCGACCTCCGGGCGCACCGCGTCGGCCTCTTCCGCCCATTCGGCCAGGGCGGCGGCGACATCGAGCCGCGCCAGGGCCTCGGCGGCGGCCTGGATCGGGGCGGAGAGCCCGCGCGCCCGCTCGCGCCAGATCTCGAAGGTCTCGATCTCGATGGCCAGCGCGCGCTCGGCCGCCTGGGCGATGCGGGCGTCCAGCTCGGCCAGTTCGACCGTGGTGAAACGGACCTGGTTGGCCAGGGTCTGGCGGTGGATGAAGGCCGCGTTCAGCGGCGGCTGCAACAGAACCTCGGCCTTGGCCGCGCCCAGCTCGACGAAATAGCCCAGGACGGCGTTGTGGCGGACACGAAGCCCAAGCCCCGTCTCCATCTGCAGCCGCGCCTCCAGGGCGGCCACCACCCGGCGGCTGTCGTCGCGCAGGCCGCGCACCTCGTCCAGCTCCGGCCGCGCGCCGGCGGTGACGAAACCCCCGTCGCGGGCCTGCGTCGGCAGATCGGGGCCGAGACCCGCCTCCAGGGTCTCGATGAAGTCGGCCAGCGCCGCTTCGGGCGACAGCGAGCGCGCCGCCTCGGCGATCTCGCTCGGCGGCGCGTCGATCGGCTCCGATTGCGCGGCGACCAGAGCGGCGAGCGCCTCGGCGGTGCGCAGGCCGTCGCGCAGGCAGCCCAGGTCGCGCGGGCCGCCGCGCCCCAGCGCCAGCCGCGCCAGCGCCCTGGCGATATCGCCGGCCCCCTTCAGCGTCGCGCGCAGGTCGCGGCGCAGGTCGCGGCGGCTGAGCAGCCAGTCCACAGCGTCCAGCCGCGCGGCGATGGCATCGGGATCCAGCAGCGGCCGGCCGAGCCGCGCCGCCAGCAGCCGTGCGCCGCCGGCGCTGACCGTGCGATCGATGGCGGCCAGCAGCGAGCCTTCGCGGCCGCCCGACTGGCTGCGCTCGATTTCCAGGCTGATGCGCGTCGCCGGATCGATGGCCATGGCGTCGGCGTCGCCCGCCCGGCGTGGCGCCCGCAGCGCCGGCGGCCGGCCGGCCTGGGTCACTTCGAGATGCGCCGCGATCAGGCCCAGCGCCGAGACCTCCGCGCCGGTCAGGGCGCCGAACCCGTCGAGGGCGTCGACACCGTCGAGCGGCTTGACCCGCGCCTCGGCGGCCGATGGCTCGGCCAGCGCCTGGGCGACCGGCTGCACCAAGCCGCTCTGCGATTTCAGCGCCACGGCCAACTCGACGTCGGCGAACAGCCGGTCGGGCACCAGGATTTCCGAGGGCGCCAGGGCGGCCAGCACCGCGGCCAAGCCGTCGCGGCTGGTCGAGATCACCTCGACCTCGCCGGTGGAGAGCTCGACGCTGGCCACCGCCGCCTGGCCGGCGCGAACCGCCACCGCCGCCAGCCGATTGGCGCCGCGCGCATCGAGCAGGCCGTCCTCGGTCAGGGTGCCCGGTGTCACCACCCGCACCACGTCGCGGCGGACGATCGACTTGCCGCCGCGTTTGCGCGCCTCGGCCGGGTCTTCCATCTGCTCGCAGACCGCGACCTTGAAACCGGCGCGGATCAGCTTGGCCAGATAGGCCTCCGCCGCATGCACCGGCACCCCGCACATGGGGATGGGCGCGCCCTGGTGCGTACCCCGCGCGGTGAGCGCGATGCCGAGCGCGCCCGAGGCCTTTTGGGCGTCGTCGAAGAAGAGCTCGTAGAAGTCGCCCATGCGGAAGAAGACCAGGGCGTCGGGCTGGCGCGCCTTCGCCTCGAAGAACTGCGCCATGACGGGGCTCGCATCGGCGGCGAGAGGATTGGCGGGCGCGTTCATCGCGCGCGACGCTATAGCGTGCCGCTCAAGCTTTGAAGCCCGAGACGTGCTTGGCGGCAATCGCGACACAGGCGATGTTGCGAACCATGGCCAAGCCCGCGAAACCAAAGCCTGCCCTGCGGCGCCTGTCCCCGACCGAAAAGGCCCGCATCCAGAGCATTTTCGAGCGTTTCGCCGCGGCGACGCCGAACCCGCGCACCGAACTCAGGTTCAAGACACCGTTTACGCTGCTGGTCGCGGTGGTGCTGTCGGCCCAGGCCACGGACAAGTCGGTGAACAAGGCGACCGAAAAGCTCTACGCCGTCGCCGATACCCCGCGGAAGATCATCGCGCTTGGCGAGAGCGGCCTGATCCCCTTCATCGCCTCGATCGGCCTCTATCGCACCAAGGCGAAGAACGTAGTGCGCCTCAGCCAGATCCTGGTCGAGCAGTATGGCGGCGAGGTCCCGCTGAACCGCGAAGCCCTGCAGGCCCTGCCGGGCGTCGGCCGCAAGACCGCCAGCGTGGTGCTGAACGAGCTGGACATCGAGCCGGCCATCGCCGTCGACACCCATGTCTTCCGCGTCGCCCACCGGCTGAAGCTGAGCCGAGGCAAGACGCCGGACCAGGTCGAGCAGGACCTGATGGCGATCACGCCGGAGCCCTACCTCACCCGCGCCCATCACTGGCTGATCCTGCACGGCCGCTACACCTGCGTCGCGCGCCGGCCCAAGTGCGAGGCCTGCCTGGTCGCCGACCTCTGCCCGTCGCGGGACCTGTTTCTCTAGGGCGCGCGGCGGCCTGCGTTGCCGTCGCGTCCGCAATCCCTATAGTGCGCCCGCCTTTCACCAGAGCCCCATTCCCAACCCATGAACACGCTTTACGACGTCGCCGCGATCGGCAACGCCATCGTCGATGTGATCGCCCAGGCGAGCGACGCCTTCCTGGCCGACGAGGGCCTGGTCAAGGGCTCGATGATGCTGATCGACGACGCGCGCGCGACAGAACTCTACGGGCGGATGGGAACCGCGATCGAAGCTTCGGGCGGCTCGGCCGGCAACACCGTCGCCGGCATCGCCAGTCTCGGCGGCCGCGGGGTGCACATCGGCAAGGTCGCCGACGACGCCCTCGGCAAGGTCTTCGCCCACGACATGCAGGCCATCGGCGCCCGTTTCGCCGGCGGCGTGCTGAAGAACGGCGCGCCGACTGGACGCTGTCTGATCAACGTCACGCCCGAGGGCGAGCGGACCATGTGCACGGCGCTTGGGGCCGCGGCCTTGCTCGATCCGGACGATGTCGACCCGGCGGTGATCGAGGGCTCGACCATCGTCTTTCTCGAAGGCTACCTGTTCGACCCGCCGCCGGCCCGGCGCGCCTTCGCCAAGGCGGCGGGGCTGGCGCGGACGGCAAGCCGGCTTGTGGCCCTGACCTTGTCGGATTCCTTCGTGGTCGATCGCCATCGCGCCGGCCTGATCGCCTTCACAGGGGCCGAGGTCGATGTGCTGTTCGCCAATGCCGACGAGATCACCTCGCTGTTCGAGACCGACGACTTCGACGCCGCCGTCGCCGCCGTGCGCGGCCGCTGCAGCATCGCGGTGGTCACCCGCGGCGAAAAGGGCTCGGTCGTGGTCACCGGCGACCAGGTTCACCATATTGAAGCGGTTCCAGTGGAGAAAGTCGTGGACACCACCGGCGCGGGCGACCAATACGCGGCCGGCTTTCTCTTCGGTCTCGCCCAGGGCCTGTCCTTGCCGCACGCCGGGCGGCTCGGCTCGCTTTGTGCATCCGAGGTGATTTCGCACTACGGGCCAAGGCCGCAGGTCTCGCTGAAGGACCTGGCGGCCAAGGCCGGACTTTAAAGGAGCCTTTCAGATCATGGCCGCCAACCGCACGGCCGAGGTGACGCGTGAGACCAAGGAGACCCAGATCCGAGTGAGCCTCGATCTGGACGGGACCGGTCTTGGCGAAATTTCCACCGGCATCGGCTTTTTCGACCACATGCTGGAGAGCTTCGCCCGTCACGGCGGCATCGACATGAAGGTCGAGACCAAGGGCGACCTGCACATCGACATGCACCATACGGTGGAAGACACCGGCATCGTCATCGGCCAGGCCATCGCCAAGGCGCTGGACGGGTTCAAGGGCGTGCGCCGGTTCGGCGCGGCCTATATCCCGATGGACGAGACCCTGACCCGCTGCGTGCTGGACCTGTCCAACCGGCCCTATCTGGTCTGGAAGGTGAATTTCGTGCGGCCAAAGGTCGGCGCGATGGACACCGAGCTGTTCAAGGAGTTCCACCACGCCTTCGCCATGAACGCCGGCGCCTGCGTGCACCTGGAAACCCTCTACGGCGAGAACAGCCACCACATCGCCGAGAGCGGCTTCAAGGCCCTGGCCCGGGCGCTTCGCCAGGCCTGCGAGCTGGATCCAAAGACTGGCGGCCACGCCCCCTCCACCAAGGGCGTGCTCTGAGACTTCCATGCAGAGCATCGCCCTGATCGACTACGGGTCGGGCAATCTTCGCTCGGCCGAAAAGGCGCTGTTGAAAGCCAGCAGCGGCATGGATGGCGCGCGCGACATCGTCGTCACCGCCGATCCCGAAGTGATCGCGGCGGCGGACGCGGTGGTGCTGCCGGGCGTCGGCGCCTTCGCCGCCTGCATGGGGCTGGTCGAGGCCAGGCCTGGACTGACCGAGGCCCTTGACGAGGCGGTGCGCGGTCGCGGCGTTCCCTTCCTGGGCATCTGCGTCGGAATGCAGCTGCTCGCCTCGCGCGGGCTGGAGTTCGGCGAGACCAAGGGACTGGACTGGATCGCCGGCGACGTGCGGCGGATCGCGCCGCAGGGCCATGGCTTCAAGGTGCCGCACATGGGCTGGAACGGGCTCGAGGACATGGCCGACCACCCGTTGTTCGCCGGCCTGCCGCCCCAGGTCCCGATGTATTTCACCCACTCCTTCGCTTTTTATCCGTCCGGCAATGAGGATGTCATGGCGCAGGTGGATCATGGCGGCCGCTTTCCCGCCGCGGTGGCGCGCGGCAACATCGCCGGCGTGCAATTTCACCCGGAGAAATCTCAGGCCGCGGGCCTGCGGCTTCTGGCCAATTTCCTGGAGTGGCGGCCATGATCCTCTATCCGGCCATCGACCTGAAGGACGGCCACTGCGTGCGGGTGGTGCATGGCGACTTCGCGACCGCGACGGTGTTCAATGAACATCCCGCCGATCAGGCCGTGGCCTGGGTCAAGGCCGGGTTCGAGTGGCTGCACGTGGTTGACCTGAACGGCTCGGCCGAGGGCCGGGCGGTCAACGACGCGGCGGTCGAGGCCATACTGCAAGCGGTCTCCATCCCGGTTCAGCTAGGCGGCGGCATCCGCAGCCTGGCCAATATCGAGGCCTGGATCGAGGCGGGCGTCAGTCGCGTCATCCTGGGCACCGTCGCCGTGCGCGATCCGGAGCTGGTCAAGACCGCCGCCCGCGAATGGCCGGAACAGGTGGCGGTCAGCGTCGACGTGCGCCAGGGCAAGGTCGCTGTGCAGGGCTGGCTGGAGGATTCCGGCCTCGACGCCCTGACCGTGGCCCGCCGGTTCGAGGACGCCGGGGTCTCGGCCCTGATCGTCACCGACATCGACCGCGACGGGGCGTTGCAGGGCTTCAATGTCGAGGTGTTCGGGGCCATCGCCGACGCGGTCACTATCCCGGTGATCGCCGCCGGCGGCCTGGCCGGGGTCAGGGACATCGAGAACCTGCGCGCCCGCAAGGGCACGCCGATCGCCGGCGCGGTGCTGGGCCGCGCCCTCTATGCCGGCACGATCCAGCCGAAAGAGGCGCTGAAGGCGTCGGTGGCATGATGCTCAAGGCCAAAAATGCTTAAGGTCAGAGTCATCCCCTGCCTGGACGTCAAGGACGGCCGCGTGGTCAAGGGCGTCCAGTTCCTCTCCCTGCGCGACGCCGGCGATCCGGTCGAGCAGGCCAGCGCCTACGACGCCGCCGGCGCCGATGAGTTGATGTTCCTCGACATCACCGCCAGCCACGAGGGCCGCGGCGCCATTCTCGACGTGGTCGCGCGCACGGCCGACGTCTGCTTCATGCCGGTGGGCGTCGGCGGCGGCATCCGCAGCGTCGAGGACGCGCGGGCCCTGCTGCGCGCCGGCGCCGACAAGGTCTCGATCAACACCGCCGCGGTCGAGGATCCGGATCTGATCAGCCGCGCGGCCGACGCCTTCGGCTCGCAATGCATCGTCTGCGCCATCGATGCGCGGCATGGGCCCAGGCGTTCGGCCGCACCCGGCCGTAACGACGGTTGGGAGGTTTTCACCTATGGCGGCCGCAGGGCCACCGGCCTCGACGTGGTCGACTATGCCGTCCGCGCCGTCGAGCGCGGCGCTGGCGAGATTCTGCTCACCTCGATGGATCAGGACGGCGCCAAGACCGGCTACGACACCGCCCTGCTCAGGGCCGTCTCCTCGGCGGTTGGCGTGCCGGTGATCGCCTCGGGCGGCGCCGGCAAGGCCTCGGACCTGGTCGCCGCCGTGCGCGAGGGCGGCGCCGACGCGGTGCTGGCCGCCTCGATCTTCCACTTCGGCGAGATCAGCATCGGCGAGGCCAAGGCCGCCATGGCCGCGGCTGGCCTGCCCGTCAGGATGACCTGAAATGAGCCGCTTTTCCGATATCCTCGCCCGCCTGGACGCTGTGATCGCCGCCCGCAAGGGCGCCGACCCCGCCTCGTCCTACACCGCCAAACTGCTGGCTGGCGGACCGCCGCTGGCCGCCAAGAAGTTCGGCGAGGAGGCGGTCGAGGCCGTGCTCGCCGCAGCCCAGGGCGACAAGGACGCGCTCGCCGCCGAAAGCGCCGACGTCATCTACCACTGGCTGGTCTTGTTGGCGGCGTCCGGCGTTACCCTCGATGAGGTGGCGGCCAAGCTGGAAGCCCGCGAGGGGACCTCTGGTCTGGATGAGAAGGCGTCGCGGGGCGACTGAGCGCCTGCTTCGATTTATGCGCGGGGCTTCTTTATTCCCCCGCACGCGCTTGCACCGCGAGACACGCCCGCGCTAACTCCCGGCATGAGCGTCCCCATCATCGCGCCCTCGATCCTGTCGGCGGATTTCGCCAAGCTGGGTGAGGAGGCGCGCGCGATCGAGACGGCGGGCGCCGACTGGCTGCATGTGGACGTGATGGACGGCCATTTCGTGCCCAACATCACCATCGGGCCGATGGTGGTGAAGGCGCTGCGCCCGCACGTGACCATCCCCATCGACGTGCATCTGATGATCGCCCCCGCCGACCCCTATCTCGAAGCCTTCCGCGAGGCTGGCGCCGACCGGATCAGCCTGCATCCCGAAGCCGGGCCGCACCTCGATCGCTCGGTGAAACAGATCCACCAGTTGGGCGCCAAGGCCGGTGTGGTGCTCAATCCCGCCACCTCGCCCGAGACCATCGAGTGGATTCTGGACGAGATCGACCTGATCCTGATCATGACCGTCAATCCGGGCTTCGGCGGCCAGAGCTTCATCGCCTCGCAGCTGCGCAAGATCGAGCGCGTGCGCGAGATGATCGACTCTTCCGGCCGCGACATCGTGCTCGAGGTCGACGGCGGGGTGACGCCGGAGACCGCCCCGCTCTGCCTGGCCGCCGGGGCCACGGCCCTGGTCGCCGGCACCGCCGTCTTCAAGGACGGCCCGGCCGGCTATGCCGCCAATATCCGCGCCCTGAAGGGCGTCTGAGCCGAACCAGGGCATGGCCGGAGCCCAGTCCCCCGCGCGCGCCGGCCCGGTGCTGGAGGCGGCCGGCGCCGCCTTTCGCAACCAGGTGGCGCGGGAGTGGCGCGGCTCGCCGCCGCACCTAAGCGGCCTGGAGCGCCCCAAGGCCGAGGGCTGGGCCGCGGGACCGCGCGACGCCCGACCGACCGATCCGATCCTGGCCGGCGCCATACTCAGCGGCGTCTTTCCCCTGGCCGGCGAGACCCTGGCCGTTCCGGCGGGCGCCGATCCCTGGAGCCGCGCCAGCCCTAGCCGGCCCTTCGCCCTCGCCCTGCACCGCTTCGCCTGGCTGCCCTCCCTGATGAGCGTCGGCGAAGCCGGCCAGCGCGAGGCGCTGCGCCTCACCCTGGCCTGGGACCGGGTGTTCGGGCGCTGGAACCGGTTTTCCTGGGCCGCGGACGCCCTGGAGCGGCGGGTGTTCAACCTGGCCTGCGCCGGCCGCGCCCTCACCGCCCAGGCTTCCCAGACCGAACGGCTGGCCCTGAGCCAGAGCCTGGCGCGCCAGGCGCGGCATCTGCTGCAGCTCGCCAGGGCTCCGGCCCGCGCTGCCGAACAGTTCGCCGTCGTCGCGGTCGCCGGCGCGGCCTTGGCCGGGGCCGCCGGCGAGCGGCTGCTGAAGGACGGCCTGACCGGGTTGGGCGCCGCGCTCGACAAGACGATCCGCCCCGACGGTAGCCACGCCAGCCGCTCACCCGAGGCTGGCCTGGAACTGTTGTTCGACCTGCTGGCGCTCGAGGACGGCCTCAGCCAGCGCGGCGCCGCGCCGCCGGACGCCGTCTCCCGCGCCACCGACCGGCTGACGGCCGCCGTCCGCGCGCTGACCCTGTCCGACGGGCGGCTGACCGCCCTGCAAGGCGGCGAAACCAGCACAAGCGCCTATGTCGCCGCCGCCCTGGCGCATGGTCCAGAGACCGAACTTCAGGCCCCGCCACCGCCGGACGAGGCAGCCCGCGGCCTCTATGAGCGGCTGACCGCGCCCGGCCTGCAGGTCATGGTCGACGCGGGCGCGCCGGCGGAAGGCCCCTGGAGCCTCGCCGCTTGCGGCCAGCCCATGGCCATCGAGGTGGTCTGCGGCCGCGACCGGCTGATCACCTCCAGCGCCTGGAGCCCCGAGGCGGCCGCCCCGCAAGCCCTGCGCATGGCCGGCGGCGCCTCGACCGTCACCATCGGCCTCGGCCATGTCGGCGCGCCGTTGGACGGCTTCGCCGGCCGCGCGCTCGGGCCTCGCCTTGTCGGCGGCGTCAGGACAGTGACCTCCAGCCGGCGCGAGAACGAGGCCGGGGTCTGGGTCGACATGGCCCATGACGGCTGGGTCAGACAAGCCGGCCTGACCCACGAGCGCCGGCTCTTCCTCGACAAGACCGCCCACGAGTTGCGCGGCGAGGACCGCTTCGTCCCGACGGGCGCGCCCAGGCCCGCCTCCCTGCCCATCGCCATCTATTTCCACCTGCACCCGGATGTCACCGCCCTCTTGGCCCGCGACCAGCGCAGCGTGCTGCTGCGCGGCCCGTCGGAGATCGGCTGGTGGCTGCGCAACGACGCCGGCGAGGTCTCCATCGAAGCCTCCGTCCACCTGGAAGACGGCCGCCCCCGCCGCGCCGAAATGGTCGTCCTCCGCGCCCGCCTCCGCGCCGACCGTGGCGGCCGGGTGCGCTGGAAGCTAGCCCTGGCCGAGCCGGCGGGGGAAGCGCAGCCGGCTGCTGAGGTGGCGGCGACCTAGAGCCCCAACACCAGCCTCGCCATGATGTTGCGCTGAACTTCGTTGGAACCGCCATAGATGGAGCCGGCGCGGTTGTTCAGATAGCGGGCCATGGCGGTGAGGCTGTGGTCGGGGCCCATAGCCGCGATGTTCGAGCCGGCCTCGCGCGCGCCGGGCTGGTGCACGGCGGCGTAGTGGGCGGCGACCTCGATGGCCAGTTCGTCGATGCGCTGCATGGCCTCCGTGCCTTGGGTCTTGAGCATGGAGGAGGCGGGGCCGGGCTTCTCGCCAGCCGCCAGCGCGCTCATCACCCGGTGCTCGGTCATTTCGATGGCGGTGACGGTGATTTCCTCGGCCGCGAGGCGGGCGCGGAAGGCGACGTCATCGATCAGCGGGGTTCCGGCGTCCGAGGGCTCAGCCTCAGCCATGGCGCGCAGCCGCTTCAGCGAGACCTGCAGGCCGGCCGCCGAGCCGCCGCCGCGCTCGAATTCCAGCAGGTATTTGGCCACGGTCCAGCCGGCATTCTCGTCGCCGAGCCGGTTGGCCTGGGGCACACGGACGCTGTCGAAGAAGACCTGGTTGACCTCATGCTCGCCGGCCAGGGTGATGATCGGCTTCACGGTCAGGCCGGGCGTGGCCATGTCGAGCAGCAGGAAGGTGATGCCGCCCTGCGGCTTGCCGTCGAAGCGGGTGCGGGCCAGCAGGAACATGCGGTTGGCCCAATGGGCGTGGGTCGTCCAGATCTTGGAGCCGTTCAGCACATAGTCGTCGCCGTCCGGCTCGGCGCGCAGCTGCAGCGAGGCCAGGTCCGAGCCCGCCCCCGGCTCGGAATAGCCCTGGCACCAATAGTCTTCGCCGGAGAGGATGCGCGGCAGGTAGAGCGTCTTCTGCGCTGGCGTGCCGTAGCGCATCAGGCAGGGACCAACCATGCGCAGGCCCATGGGCGCCAGGCTCGGCGCGCCGGCCCGGGCGAACTCGCTGGCGAAGATGTAGCGCTGCATCTCGTTGAAACCCGCGCCGCCGTATTCACGCGGCCAGCTGGGCGCGACCCAGCCCTTGGCGTGCAGGATGCGCTGCCAGGGCAGGCTGTAGCGCGGGTCCATGAAGACACTGGTGGCGGCGCGGCCGGCGGCGCGCAGCTCCGGCGTCAGGCTCGCGTCGAGAAAGGCGCGAACCTCATCGCGGAAGGCGCGGTCGGCGGGGCTGAGGCTCAGATCCATCAGCGGACCTCGATCTCGAAGGCCAGGCGGTGGTCGCCCGGCCCGATCCGGTAGCGTTCAAGCGTGCTGGGTCCGCAGCTGCCCGTGCCCAGGCCGCGCTGGGCGACGTCGAGATTGACCCTCACCTCCTTGCGCGGATGCAGATCGGTGGTGTGGGTGGCCGCGAACAGATCCTCCGGCGCGAAACGGCTGACCGAGCCCTCACACAGGCCCGGGGCGGTGAAGCGGATGGTCGCCTGGGGCGATTTCAGCCCCATCCAGCGCAGCTCGGTCTTGTTGCCGTGCTCCTGCGGCATGGCGTAGGCGACATATTGGTCGCTGACCGTGCTGGCGAAGCGGCCGACCCAGGCGGCGCGCTTGCGATCGGAATAGGTCTCCAGCGGTCCGCGCCCGAACCATTCCAGCGCCTCGAATTCGTCGGGCAGGGTCAGCGTGACGCCCAGGCGTGGCAGGTCGTTCAGCGCCGAGTCGACGCTGAAGGCGCAGTCCACCGCAACCCGGCCGTCCGGGCTGATGCGGTAGGTATGGCGGAAGGCGATCGCGGTGGCCGAGGCGGCGCAGGCGGCGACCTGATCGAGGCGCACCTGGACGCCCGCGTTGGTCTCCATCGCCTCGATGCGAGCCGGGCCGATGGACAGCTGGTCGAAACCGGCGGCCAGCCATTCGCCCAGCGTGTTGCCGCGCCGCTTCGGCATACCCTTGATGCCGTCATTGTCGGTCGGGCCGCGCCAGATCTGCAACCGGGGCCCCGCGGCGATGACCGGATGGCCGCGCCAGACCATCCGCCCCAGGCCATGCTCGGCTGAGAAGCTCAGTTCGAACCCCTCGCCGGTGACGCGAACCCGGCCGTCGGCCTTGTCCATGGCGAGGGGCGCGGCGCGGGTCGGCGCCTGAGGCGGGGCGGCGGCCTTCGGCAAGGCCACGGGCAGCTGAACCCAGGCGACTTCGTGGCCGGCGGACGCGTAGGCCGCGGCCTCGGTCAGGGTGAAGCGGAGCATGAGAAAGGCTTCCCGGCCGGTCGCCAGGCCTAGGCGCGGCAGAGAGACGGTGACGACCTCAGCCTCGCCCGGCGCGATGTCCAGCGGCGGCAGGCGGCCAGCGGCGACCGCCTCGCCATCGATCTCCAGGCTCCAGCGTCCGGTCAGGTCGGCGAGCGAAGTGAAGTCACGCCTGTTGTGGATTTCCAGCTGGCCGGCCTCGGCGTCGACCCATCGCGCGGCGACCGGCTGGACCAGGGTCTTGAACTCCCAAAGGCCCGGATGCGGCGCCCGGTCCGCGCCGACGATGCCGTCGCAGCAGAAGTTCAGGTCGTTGGGCTCATCGCCGAAGTCGCCGCCATAGGCGAAATAGGCCCGACCATCCTCGGTGTGCCTGGTGATGCCGTGGTCGCACCACTCCCAGATGAAGCCGCCCTGCAGGCCGTGGTGCGCCTCGAACGCATCCCAATAGTCGCCGAGGCTGCCGTTCGAATTGCCCATGGCGTGGGAATATTCGCAAAGGATCATCGGCCGGCGGTCGCCCGGGTCGTTGGCCTCGGCCCACCGCACCAGGGCGTCGATCGGCGGATACATCGGGCAGATCAGGTCGCTGGCCCGCTTGCCCGAGCGACTGGCGGGGTCGCTCAGCAGGTCGCGCGGGATGGGGGTATAGGTCTCGTCCCAGGCCCAGGTCGCGCCCTCATAATGCAGCGGCCGCGACGGATCGAGGCCGCGGAGGGCGCCAGCCATGGCGTCGTGGTTGGGGCCATAGCCGCTCTCATTGCCGAGCGACCAGGCGATGACGCAGGCGTGGTTCTTGTCGCGCTCGACCATGCGCAGGCCGCGCTCGACGAACTGGGCGGCGTAGCGCGGGTCGCGGCAGAGGTCGTGCAGGAAGGCGTGGCTCTCCAGATTGGCCTCGTCGATCACATAGAGGCCGTATTCGTCGCAGAGCGCGTACCAGGCCTCGGCGTTGGGATAGTGCGAGGCCCGCACGGCGTTGACGTTGAACGACTTCATCAGCCGGATATCGGCGACCATGTCCTCGCGGGTGATCGCCTTGCCGCGCAGCGGGTGGTGCTCGTGACGGTTCATGCCGCGGATCATCACCGGCCTGCCGTTGATCAAAAGCTCGCGGTCGCCCAGCTCGACGCGACGGAATCCGACCCGGGCCGAGGTCGCCTCGATCACCTGGCCGTCCGGTGAGATCAGGCTGACCACCACCGTGTAGAGATTGGGCGCCTCCGAGGACCAGAGTTTCGGAGCGGTCACCTCGGCGGACTGGGTGATCTGCGCCAGCGGGCCGCGATAGGGGTTGTGGGTGCGGTTGTCGGCCCGGACGGCGTCGACCAGCGCCTCAGCCAGCACGTGGCCGCCGGCCGCGTCGTAGAGCCGGGTCTCTACCGACCAGCCGTCCTGGGGGCGGCCGGTGAATCCGAGCTTGGTGGTGACCGTCAGGCGCCCATCGGTGAACGCCGCATCGGGCGCGGCCCGGGCGAAGACGTCGGCGATGAAGGTCTGGCCGGTGGCATAGAGGAAGACATCGCGGAAAATGCCGCCCATCCACCACTGGTCCTGGTCCTCGACAAAGGAGGCATCCGACCATTTGACCACCGCGCAGGCGAGGTGGTTTTCACCGCCGGCCGCGAGGTAGGGCGTCAGGTCGAATTCCTGCGGCAGGCGCGAATCCTTGCCCATGCCGACGGGGGCGCCGTTCAGCCAGACATAGAGGACGCTCTCGGCGGCGCCGATGTGCAGGACGACGCGGCGGCCACCCCAGTCTTTCGGTAGCGCGAACGAGCGGCGATAGAGGCCGGTTGGATTGTCGTCGGGCACGTCCGGCGGGGCGCAGTCGAAGGGCATCTGGACGTTGGTGTAGTGGGGCCGATCGTAGCCGTGCATGGTCCAGTTCGACGGGACCGGCAGGGCGGCCCAGGCGCCGTCATCGAAGTCCGGCTCGGCGAAATCGTCGGGGATGGCTTCCGGACGATCGACGAGCGTGAAGCGCCAGTCGCCGTTCAGCGACAGCACATAGGGCGAGGCTTGTCCGCCCAGCGCGCTCCCAGCGTCGGGATAGGGGATCAGGCTGGCGCGGGCCGGCAGGCGGCCGAGCTGGACGGTCTCCGGATGCACCCAAGTGCGCGTCGAGCCCTGCGTCAGAAGTCTCATCATCGCCTCCCCTCTCCCTATCGCCGCCGCGTCGCCCGGCGTCCAGTGAACAGAATTCGCAGCGTCACGCTTGCGGCAAGGCGGGCAGGCCGACGATAAAGCCCGCCAACAAGAGCCGCATTTCGCTCCAGCGGCCGGACGCTCATTTGATCTTTGACGGAGGATATTGATGGAAGACCGGATTTCCCTTGGCGCGCGCCTGACCGAGCTGGCCGCCGAACACCCCGACAAGCCCGCGGTCACCGACGAGAAGCGCACCGTCACCTGGCGCGAGCTGGACCGGCGCACCAACCGGCTGGCGCGGGCGCTGGAGAAGGTCGGGGTCAAACAGGGCGACCTGGTCACTATCGGCCTGCCCAACGGCGTCGATTTCGTCGAGGCCTGCTACGGCCTGTGGAAGGCCGGGGCGACGCCGCAGCCGATCTCCTACCGCCTGCCGGCCAATGAGGCGGAAGCGGTCATGGCGCTGGCGGAAACCCCAATCCTGCTGGCCGGGGACACCATCGAGAGCAGCCGGCCGCGCTATGACGTCGATACGCTGCTGGCGCTATCCGACGACGACAGCCCGGTCGAGGACCGCATCGCGCCGATCTACAAGGCGCCCACCTCCGGCGGCTCGACCGGCCGGCCGAAACTGATCCTGTCCGGCGGTCCGGGCGTCACCCTGCGCGACGGGCCCGGCGCCTATCGCACCGATGCCGACGACGTGATGATCATGCCAGGGCCGCTCTATCACAACGGCCCCTTCACCTCGTCCTTCGGCGGGCTGAACAAGGGCGCCCATCTGGTGGTGCTGCCAAGGTTCGACGCCGAAAAGACGCTTGCCGCCGTCCACGAGCACGGCGGCACCTGGATGTACCTGGTGCCGACGATGATGAGCCGCATCTGGCGGCTGCCCGAAGATGTTCGGGCGAAATACGACGTCTCCACCCTGCGCACGGTCTGGCACCTGGCCGCGCCCTGCCCGCCCTGGCTGAAGGAAGCCTGGATCCACTGGCTGGGCCCCGAGGTGATCATGGAGCTCTATGCCGGTACCGAGGCCCAGGCCGTGACCATCATCACCGGCGCCGAATGGCTGGCGCACCGCGGCTCGGTCGGCAAGGTGGCGTTCGGCGAGATGAAGGCCTTCGACAAGGACGGCAATCCGCTGCCGCCGGGCGAAATCGGCGAGGTCTATATGCGCCGCCCCGAAGGCATGGATGTCTCCTACCACTACCGCGGCGCCGAGGCGCGCACCCTGCCGGGCGGCTGGGAGAGCCTTGGCGACATCGGCTCGTTCGATGAGGACGGCTATCTCTACCTGGCCGACCGCCGCACCGACATGATCCTGGTCGGCGGCTCCAACGTCTATCCGGCCGAGATCGAGGCGGCGCTGGACGAGCATCCGCTGGTGCAGTCGAGCGCGGTGGTCGGTCTGCCGGACGAGGAGATGGGCAGCCTGATCCACGCTATCATTCAGCCGCGCGCGGGCCTGAGCGAAGAGGCGCTGCGCGAGCACCTTCGGACCCTGCTGGTCGCCTACAAGCAGCCGCGCACCTACGAGTTCGTCAGCGAAAACATCCGCGACGACGCCGGCAAGGTCCGCCGCACCCAGCTGCGCGACGAGCGCATCGCCCGGATGAAGGCGACGGAGGAGGCTTGAGTCGAGATCAGGCGTCGAGCATCTTTTCCAGCCGGCCGCGGATGATCTGCGTGGCCTCGGCCATGGTGCGGTCGATCAGTTCCTGAACGCTCGGGATGTCGTGGATCAGCCCGGCGACCATGCCGCAGGACCAGCCGCCGGCGTCCATCTCGCCCTTGATCATGACGCTCGGATAGACCCCCGCGACCTCAGGCGCGATGTCCTCGAAGGTGATCTTCGCGCCCAGCTCGCGCTCTTTCGCCAGCAGGCGCTCGACCCCGGCATTGGTCAGCACGCGCTCGGTATTGCGCAAGGGGCGCATGATCAGCCGCGTATCGAGTTCGGAAGCGTTCACCAGCGCCTGTTTGACGTTGTCGTGCAGCGGCGCTTCCTTCGTCGCCATGAAGCGAGTGCCCATGTTTATCCCGTCGGCGCCCATGGCCAGCGCCGCCACCAGCGAGCGGCCATTGGCCATGCCGCCGGAGGCCAGGAAGGGCACGGTCAGCTCCTCCGCCGCGCGGGGCAGCAGGATGAAGTTGGGTACGTCGTCCTCGCCCGGATGGCCGCCGCATTCGAAGCCGTCGACGCTGACCGCGTCGCAACCGATGGACTCGGCCTTCAGCGCGTGGCGCACGGAGGTGCATTTGTGGATCACCTTGATCCCGGCCTCCTTCAGCGCCGGCAGAAAGCGTTGCGGGTTGTTGCCGGCGGTCTCGACGATCTTGACGCCGCTATCGATGATCGCCTGCATGAAGGCCGGATAGTCCGGCGGGTTGACCGAGGGCAGGAAGGTCAGGTTCACCCCGAACGGCTTGTCGGTCATGGTCCGGCAGCGGGCGATCTCGGCGGTGAGCTTCTCCGGCGTGCCTTGGGTGAGGCCGGTGATGATGCCGAGGCCGCCGGCGCTGGACACCGCCGCCGCCAGCTCCGCGAAGCCAACAAAGTGCATGCCGCCCTGGACGATGGGGTGCTTGATCCCGAGCAGCTCGGTGATGCGGGTTTTCATTTGGAGGCGCTCTTTCTTGTGAATGACTGCGGCTGGCGCCGACTATGGCAAAGCCTGCGACGCCCGCAAAGGCGGCGTCCGATTGACAGCTCGCGTGCAGCAGCATAATCGCCGGCCTGATCCTGCGTGACTGGCGAAAATCAAGGTGGGCGACCACCGGGAAGCGCTGGATTTTCGACCCCGCCGCTCGCCTGGGCTTTTCCCTTAAACTCAAGGAGATAGCCCGTGGCCAATGCCGCTCCACCCTTTCCCCCCGCCGCAGACCTGGCGCCCGTCAAGCGCGCGCTGATCTCGGTCTTCGACAAAACCGGCCTCACCGACATGGCCCGCGAACTGGCCGGGCTAGGTGTGGAGCTGGTCTCCACCGGCGGCACGCGCGCGGCCATCGCCGCGGCCGGTCTGCCGGTGAAGGACATCGCCGAGCTGACCGGCTATCCGGAGATGATGGACGGCCGGGTCAAGACCCTGCACCCCGTCGTCCACGGCGGCCTCTTGGGCGTGCGCGACGCGCCGGACCACGCCAAGGCCATGGCCGAGTACGGCATCGGCGGCATCGATCTGGTCTATGTCAGCCTCTATCCGTTTGAGGACGCGGTGGCCGGCGGCGGCGACTTCGCCACCTGCGTCGAGAATATCGACATCGGCGGACCGGCCATGATCCGCTCGGCGGCGAAGAACCACGCCTATGTCGCCGTCTGCACCAGTCCTAAGGACGTCGCCGAGGTGCTGGCCGCGCTGAAGACTGACGGCGCGACCTCACTGGCCTTGCGCAAATCCCTGGCCGCCCGCGCCTACGCCCGCACGGCGGCCTATGACACCGCTATCTCGACCTGGTTCGCCGGTCAGGTCGGCGAAGGTTGGCCTGAGCGCAAATCCATCGCCGGCAAGCTGGTCCAGACCATGCGTTACGGCGAAAATCCGCACCAGGCCGCGGCCTTCTACGCCTTTCCACATCCCCGCGCTGGCGTCGCCACCGCACGTCAGCTGCAGGGCAAGGACCTCAGCTACAACAATATCGGCGACACCGACGCGGCCATCGAGCTGATCGCGGAGTTCGGCAAGGGCGACAAGGCCGCCGTCGCCATCATCAAGCATGCCAATCCCTGTGGCGTGGCGCTGGGCGGCGATCTGAAAGAGGCCTACGAGCGCGCTCTGCAATGCGATCCAGTCTCGGCCTTCGGCGGCATCGTTGCGGTGAACCGCCGGCTGGACCGCGCCGCGGCCCGCGAGATCGTCAAGATCTTCACCGAGGTGGTGGTGGCGCCCGAGGCCGACGACGACGCCATCGCCGTCTTCGCCCGACGCAAGGACCTGCGCCTTTTGCTGACCGGCGCCCTGCCCGATCCGCAAAGCGCCGGCGAGACCTTCCGCTCGGTCGCCGGCGGCTTTCTGGTGCAGTCGCGCGATGCGGCCCGGATCACCGCGGCCGACCTCAATGTGGTGACCAAGCGCCAGCCCACGCCGCAACAGGTCGAGGACATGCTGTTCGCCTTCACCGTCGCCAAGCACGT
This sequence comes from uncultured Caulobacteraceae bacterium, assembly GCA_937890965.1. GTDB lineage: Bacteria > Pseudomonadota > Alphaproteobacteria > Caulobacterales > Caulobacteraceae > Poindextera. The sequence continues at coordinate 18,452 of CALAEG010000235.1, forward strand.
CAAGTCCAACGCGGTGATCTACGCCAAGGACGGCCAGACCGCCGGCATCGGCGCCGGCCAGATGAACCGCCGCGACTCCGCCCGCATCGCCGCTATCCGCGCCGCGGAAGCCGCCGAGGCGGCCGGCCTGGCGCAATCGCTGGCGGTGGGTTCGGCCTGCGCCTCCGACGCCTTCTTCCCCTTCGCCGACGGCCTGCTGCAGGCGGTTGAGGCAGGCGCGAGCAGCGTCATCCAGCCGGGCGGCTCGATTCGCGATGCCGAGGTGATCGAGGCCGCCGACGGGGCCGGGATCACCATGGCCTTCACCGGCATCCGGGTCTTCCGCCACTAAGCGGGCGCTAAAGCCGGCCGATCCGCCTTTGCTCGCGGCCCATCAGCGCCATGGCCCAGTCCTCCGGGGCCAGCTTGGCCAGGGCGGCGATCGCCTTGTTCGGCGCTCCCGGCACGCAGATGACGCGATTGGCCTCCACGGCCTCATAGCCCGCCGCCGCCACCTCGTCGGCCCCCAGCCACAGCCAATCGGGCGTCAGCCGCTCAAGGCTTTCGCGGGTGTGGTTGGCGTCATGGAACTCCGAATAGGTCAGGCCGGGACAGAGGGCGCTGACGTGCACGCCCTGGTCGCGCGTCTCCAGATGCAGGCTCTCGGAGAACTTCACCAGGAAGGACTTGGTGGCGCTGTAGAGGGTGCGACCGGGCGCGCCCGGAACCAGGCCGGCCAGGGAGGCGACATTGACGATGCGGCCGAACCGTCGCTCGACCATGCCGGGCAGCAGCCTATGGGTCAGCTCGCAGACCGCGATCAGCAGCACCTGCAAAAAGGCGCGCTCCTCCTCCCAGGCGGTCGCCGCATAGGCGCCGCGCAGGCCATAGCCGGCATTGTTGACCAGGGCGTCGACCACCCGGCCGTTGGCGGCCAGGGTTTCGATCAGATGCGCGCCGGCGCCGGGATCGGCCAGATCGGCCGGGATGGCCAGGGTCTCGACGCCGTAGCGCAGGCGGATCTCCTCGGCCAGCTGCTCCAGCCGCTCACCGCGCCGCGCGGTCAGGGCGACGTCGTAACCGTGGCTGGCGAAGATGCGGGCGAAGGCCTGGCCGATCCCCGCCGAGGCCCCGGTCACCAGGCAGAGGCGGCGGGTCATGCGATGTCTTTAGCCCCTGGCGGCGAACGGCGAAGCGGGACAGTGGCGCGGCGGGGCCCGACATTCAAGTCGGCGCCACCAGGGGTGCTGGCCCGGCGCGGCGAATGGATGTTATCCTATGGGCGGTGTCTTCAAGCCGGGAGTTTTCGATGCGCTGGCGGCCCTTGGCGGCCCTTCTGGGGATCGCCCTCCTGGCCGGCGTCGCGCGCGCTGAGGTTCCGCTTCGCTGGGATTCCACCGGACACGTCGTGGTTCCGGCCGTGGTCAACGGCAAGGGGCCATTCGATTTCATCCTGGACACCGGCGCCGATGAGAGCGCGGTCTATGCCTGGTTCGCCAAGCTGCTCGACCTGCCCAAGGGCAGGAGCGGCGTGCTCAGCGGCGCAACCGGCTCCCAGGCGATGATCGCCACGCGCGTGTCGACCCTGGCGGTCGACGGCCACACCATCCGCAATATCGATGCCGACACCGTTCCAGACCGCGTGGACGGCGTGAAACTCGCCGGTGTCGCCGGCGTCGACCTGATGCTGGGTCAGCTGGTGGTCGTCGATTTTGGCTGCAATACGGTGGCTGTGCTGCCGATCCGCGGCGCGCCAACCGACATCGCCGGCGCCGGTGCGACCCTGGTCAAGGCCGGCTCGATCCGCGATGGAAAGCAGCTCACTCTGCCGGTGACGGTGAACGGGGCGCCTGGCATCGCCGTGCTGGACACCGGCGCCCGGGCCACGGCCATCAACCTGAGATTCGCGCTGGCCGCCGGGGCCGATCCGCTGTCCTCCGGCTTCCGCGAGGGCGAGCCGACCCGCGGCGCGACGATGACGCCGGTGGCCTCCCGGGTCGGAACCATCGGCACTGTCCGCTTCGCCGGCATTACCCGCACAGATGCGGTGGCCAGGGTGGTCGACCTGCCCTATCTGGACGGCGCCGGCCTGGCCAAGGTCCCGGCCATGAATATGGGGCTGGATCTTTTGCGCGGAACCAGGCTGACCATCGACTACTCGTCGCGGCGGTTCTGGCTGGCGCAATCACGTTGCGCCGTCTCTCCAGCCAAACCGGTGCTTTGAGTCACGCGTACGCGCCGCGACGGCGCGGCCATGCTAGAGCCGCAGAAGGGGGTCTTCACATGAACCACGGTCAAAAGCGCTTCGCCTCGGTCGCCATCCTGGCGATTTCCCTGCTCGCGCCCCTGGGCGCGCGGGCGCAGAGCTCGGCCCCAAGCGCCGCGGCGGCCGCCGCCGGCTCGCCGCTGACGCCCGACCTCCTGGCCAAGATGCTGACCCTGGTCTCCACCAAAGGCCATGACGGCAAGATCGCGCCGCGCTTCGCCAACGGCCTTGGCCTGACGGCGGCTGGCCAGACCTGGATCGATCGCGAGGCGCAGGCCGCCAACGCCGCGGGCGATCACTATATCGACGTCGGTCAGGGCCCGGATTCGGAGGTCCTCCTGACCCTCCGTACGCCCAAGGCGGTCACGGCCTATCGGGTTCGCCGCGACGGGGAGCTGTTGAGCGCGCTCAGCGTGGATATCGCGACGCACGCGCTCACCATGAGCAGCCCCGCCGACGCCCAGGCCGACTTCGCCGCCGAATGCGCGTTCTGGGCTCAGAACATCGATGGCTTCCTGGCGCAGAAATAGCGCCGCGCCGATCCCGCCGACGATCTCAAATCAGGATGCGACCCTGGCGCAATTGAAGATGGTCACGAAAGGGAGTATCGCGCCGGCTCTGAAAAGATGGGGCCGGTCGCTTCAGAGCCCGGCCGACCCCGGAGGTCATACATGACGGGCGAAGCGCCGATAGCGGCCTCGTCTCCCCCCGCCGAAGTCCAGACCCTCGCCAGCGCCGAATCTCGCGCGCCGGACGGCGCTGGGCGGACCCCGTGGGGACAGGGCGGCCTGGCCCTGGCGATCGGCTCGGTGGGCGTGGTGTTCGGCGACATCGGGACGAGTCCGCTCTACGCCATGCGCGAGGCCCTGGCCCATGCCCGCCACGGCGCCGATGGACCGGAATCGGTCTTTGGAGTCGTGTCGCTGATCATCTGGACGCTGGTGCTCATCGTCACCATCAAATACGTCGTCGTGCTGCTGCGCGCCGACAACAAGGGCGAGGGCGGCACCCTGGCGCTGATGGCGCTGGCCCAGCGCGCCGTTGGGCGCCGCACGGGCTCGATCTTCGTGCTTGGCATGATCGGCGCAGCGCTCTTTTTCGGCGACGGCCTGATCACGCCGGCGGTCTCGGTGCTCTCGGCCGTCGAGGGCGTGCGCGCCGCGCCGGAAATCGGCCGGCACCTGGCGCCTTACGCCCTGCCGATCGCGGCCGGCATATTGGTGGCGCTGTTCATGGTCCAGGCGAGAGGGACCACGCGGGTGGCGGCCTTTTTCGGACCGATCATCGCGGTCTGGTTCCTGACCCTGGCCGGGCTGGGCGTCTGGCGGCTATCGGAAAACCTCAGCATATTGCGCGCGCTTAGCCCCTGGTATGGCGCCAAGTTCCTGTTCGATAACGGCTTTCTGGGCTTCGTCATCCTGGGCAGCGTCTTCCTGGCGGTGACCGGCGCCGAGGCCCTCTACACCGACATGGGCCATTTCGGCAAAACCGCCATCCGGCGCGCCTGGATCGGCCTGGTCTTCCCCTGCCTGGCGCTCAACTATCTCGGCCAGGGCGCGCTGGTGCTCGACCATCCCTTGGCGCGGCACAATCCGTTCTGGGCCCTGGCCCCGGCCGTCGCCTATTGGCCGATCCTGGTCCTGGCCACGGCGGCCACCGTCATCGCCAGCCAGGCCCTGATTTCGGGCGCCTTTTCCATGACCGGCCAGGCCGTGCAGCTCGGCCTCTTCCCGCGCATGGACATCCGCCGCACCTCGGAGACCCAGGCCGGGCAGATCTTCGCACCGTCGGTGAACCTCTTCCTGATGATCGGCGTGCTTCTGCTGCTGCTGATCTTCCAGACGTCCAGCCATCTGGCCTCGGCCTATGGGCTGGCGGTGACCGGGGCCATGCTGATCGACACCCTGCTCGCCTATGTGATCGTGCGGCGGATGTGGAAATGGAAGCTGTGGCAGGCGGCGTTGCTGCTCGGCCCCATCGGCCTGATCGACCTGGTCTTCACCTCGTCCAACCTGTTGAAGATTCGCGACGGCGCCTGGCTGCCCCTGGTCATGGGCGCGGCGCTGGTGATGATCATGTGGACCTGGACCCGGGGCTCCCAGGTGCTGACCGAAAAGACCCGCCGCGACAGCCTGCCCCTGGTCGAGCTGGTGGACATGCTGCGCGCCCGGCCGCCCTATCGCGCGCCCGGCACCGCCATCTACCTGACGGGTGACGCCGACATGGCGCCCGTAGCGTTGATGCATAACCTCAAGCACAACAAGGTCTTGCACGCCCACAATGTCATCCTGACCGTGATTGCGACCGAGACCCCGCGCGTGGCCGAGGCCGACCGCATCGTCATCGAGCCGGTCAGTGAAGACTTCAAGAAGGTCATCGTCCGCTACGGCTTCATGGAGACGCCGAACCTGCCCAAGGCCTTGCAGCTCTGCCGCAAACAAGGGCTGAAGTTCGACATCATGGCGACGAGCTTCTTTCTCGGCCGCCGTTCGCTGGTGCCCGCGGCCCAGCCGACCATGCCGCTGTGGCAGGACAAGCTGTTCATTTTCCTGATGAAGAATGCCGCCAACCCGACCGACTTCTTCAAGATCCCCCCCGGCCGCGTCGTCGAACTGGGCGCCCAGGTCACGGTCTAGCTAGGGAGCCAGGCCGAGGGCCTGGTCGAGCGCCGCGTCACCCTTCGCCGTCGCCATGTCTCGCGCGGACTCGCCCGCGTCGTTCCTCCGGTCCAGGCTGGCGCCATGGCGGCGAAGAATCGCCGCGGCGGCGGGTTGGTCGGCCCGGATGCTGTTCATCAGGGCGGTATTGCCGGCGGCGTCGGGAGCGTCGACGGGGACGCCCCGGGCCAGCAGGGCTTGCACTTCGGCGGTTCGGCCCGCGGCGGCGGCGGCGCGTAGCCCCGCGGCTTGGTCGGACGGCGCGGTGGTAGTGGAGTCAGACCTGATCATCGGAGCGGCGGCGGCCGAAGCCGCGTCCTCGGGTCCCTGCTGTTCGACCGCGCGCGGCGCGTTTTGAGCAACCGACGCTTCGTCGCTTGCGCGCCGCTCAGCGGTGACGACGAGGGGTGACGGGGGAGGCGGCGGCGGCGGCGCGGGAAAGGCCTCGGGCGCTGGAGCAACGGAGAGCGACGGCGGCGCGGGTGGCGGGATCGTTTGGGGGTTGACCGGCGCCGCGACCAGCGGGCCGCCGGCGACCGCCCGCGGCGACGGGACCCCCGAGAGCACGGCGGCGGGCGGCGCTGGCGAGGCCGCAATCCCGCGAGCTGTGGGGATTGGCGAGGCCGGAGCCGTCGGCGTGGTCGGCGCTCGATGCGGAGGCGGCGTGTAGATCTGAGTCGCGATCAACACGCCTAGCCCCGCGACGCTGGCCGCCGCCAGCCAGCGGCCGCGTCCCCAGGCGAGCCGCCGCGTCGGAGGGGATGATGCAGCCGGAGATGCCCCCTCGCGCGCAACGGCGGCCAGGACCCGCGCCCGCCGCGCCGCACGCGCCTCGTCTTCGCTCAGCACCGCTTCGGCCTGAACATAGGCTTGATCGATCGGATCGGGCGCGGCGTCGTGATCAGACATGCTCAGGCCTTTCACCCGCGAGTGTCTGCCTCAACTTGGCGCGGGCGTAGCGCAGTCGGCTCTTGGTCGTCTCGACGGCGACGCCTGTCGCGTGCGCGATCTCTTCGAGGGAGAGCCCCGCGTTGGCGAACATGAGAAAGGCGCCGCGCTGCTCCAGGGGCAGGGCCTCCACCGCGGCGATGAGCTTTTGCGCCAGTTCGCGCGATTGCACGTGCTCAAGAGGCGTCGGACCCGGGTCAGGGACCATCATCGCCGCATCCTCCTGGGCGGACGCCAGCACGGCCACCTTCTGCCGGCGGAAGTGGTCCCACACCTTGTGGCGCGCGATGGTGAACAGCCAGGCTGGGAAGCCCGCCTGGCCCGGATCGAAGGCCGCCGCGTTCTTCGAGATCGATATCCACGTTTCCTGATGCAGGTCCTCGGCGGCGTCGGCGTGGGCTGCGCCCAACAGTCTGCGGATGAACTGAAAGCACGAGCGATCATAGCGGTCGTATAGCCGGGCGAAGGCATGCGGGTCGCCGGCGCCGTGGGCGCGCAGCAGATCGCCGTCGTCCGCTGGGTCCGGCTCCATCAAGGTCAAGTCTAACCGCAGTACGGCCGAACGCACAAAGGCCTAGGGGCCGCCCGGCGGGTCGGGGACATATCCCGCCCCGTCGGGATTCGAGGGGAAGGGCCGGGGACGGTGTCCGGGGCTCCATGCGGGGGGTATCACGCCGCTCGCGACCAGGTTGTCATAGGTGTCGTATTCGATCTGCTGAACGATCTGAGGATAGGACGTCGCCCGCTCGAAGGGCACTGTGGTCACCACCGACCATTCACGCGCGCCGTGCGCGGTGCCCAACTTGTCGTTCCGCCGCTCCGCGGTGACGACAAGGGGGGACGGCGCGCGCGATTCGGCCCTGGCCGAGGGCGCATCTGGCGCCGGCGGGGGCGGGGGCGGCGCGGCCATCGGCGCCGCGAGGCTTCCCGGGCTCGACGCGATGGTGGGCGGGGCCATGGGACGCCGCGCGGCACGGCGTCAAAGGGCGCGTGAAGACTCCTGGTCTGACTCATCGACCGGGTCGGGGACGCTGGCCCGTTCATTGAAGACAGCCATGCCGATGACGCCGACATCGGCGGGCCGGCCGGTGCGGGCGGCGTAGGATTGTGGCAGAGCCGCGAAGGTGAAGGCGGCGACCACGGAATCGGATTTGCGCCATCCGCTGACGTCGTAGGACTCGTGGGCGTCGAACACATAGCCCCGCTGGTCGTAGCCGGCCGTCTCTCCGGAAAGGATATTGACGCCGTCGACCGACATGACCACCAGCACGCGGCCGTCGGTGTGATTGGCTACCCGCAGGCTATAACGCGCGCCCGGCCGGCCGGCGACGAACAGGCGCCCGTCATGGCGCCAGATCCGCAGCGGCTGACCCGTAGCCCGATCCACCACCGTCAGGTCCACCGGATCGGCATAGGCGTTCGCCGCGCCGGCGAGCCAGATCGCGGCGACCGCGGTCGCCAAGACCGTCCGGCGCCGAAGGGACGTTGTCGTGCTATTCGCTGCCGTCACGTTGGCCTCCTTGAGCGCTTACATGACGGACTACGCAGCGGGCCGACGAACGGGGTTAGGCGTCGGTGATTTATTTCGAGCCGTGGGCGCGACCGCCGCCACACACGACCGATTCTGTTCGGCGTCCTCCAACCACTAGACTTGAACCCTAGGCGCCCCGCGCTCTATGGGGACGCCATGGACACGCCCGTAAAGAAAGTCGTGCTCGCCTATTCCGGCGGCCTGGATTCCTCGACCATCGTCAAGTGGCTGCAGCAGGCCTATGGCTGCGAGGTGGTGACCTTCACCGCCGACCTCGGCCAGGGCGAGGAGCTCGAGCCGGCGCGGCAAAAGGCGCTGCTGCTCGGCATCAAGCCGGAAAACATCTTCATCGAGGACCTGCGCGAGGAATTCGTCCGCGACTACGTCTTCCCGATGTTCCGCGCCAACACGGTCTATGAGGGCCAGTACCTGCTGGGCACCTCGATCGCGCGGCCGCTGATCGCCAAGAAGCAGATCGAGATCGCCCGCAAGGTCGGGGCCGACGCGGTCTCCCACGGCTCGACCGGCAAGGGCAACGATCAGGTCCGCTACGAGGTGGCCTATTATGCGCTGGAGCCGGATATCCGCGTGATCGCCCCCTGGCGCGAGTGGAATTTCCCCAGCCGCGAAGCGCTGCTGGACTTCGCCGAGCAACACCAGATCCCGATTTCCAAGGACAAGCGCGGCGAGGCGCCGTTCAGCGTCGACGCCAACCTGCTGCACTCCTCGTCCGAGGGGAAGGTGCTGGAGGACCCGGCGGTCGAGGCGCCGGAGTTCGTGCACATGCGCACAATCGCGCCCGAGGATGCGCCGGACAAGCCCGCGATCTTCACCATGGATTTCGAAAAGGGCGACCCGGTCGCCATCGACGGCGTCAAGCTGTCGCCCGCCGCCCTGCTGACCAGGCTCAACCAGCTGGGCCACGACAATGGCGTGGGCCGGCTCGACCTGGTGGAGAACCGCTACGTCGGCATGAAATCACGCGGCGTCTATGAGACGCCCGGCGGCACGATCCTTCTGGCCGCCCACCGGGGCATGGAGTCGATCACCCTGGATCGGGGGGCCATGCACCTGAAGGACGAGCTCATGCCCCGTTACGCAGAGCTGATCTACAACGGCTTCTGGTTCACCCCGGAGCGCCTGATGCTGCAGGCGGCGATCGACCAGAGCCAGGGCTATGTCGGCGGCCAGGTGCGGGTGAAGCTCTACAAGGGCAATGTCGCCGTCATCGGCCGCACCAGCCCCTATTCCCTCTACGACCAGGACCTGGTCACTTTCGAAGAGGGCAAGGTGGCCTACGACCACCGCGACGCCTCGGGCTTCATCAAGCTGAACGCACTGCGCCTGCGTGTGGCGGCGAGGCGGAGGCTTAAGGCTCCGAACTGAGCCTGCGAAAGGGAAGCCGGCCGCGAATCTCGCTCTGGAAGCCGCCGATCAGTTCTGCTGATAGGGCGAAATGGCGTCGGCGCGGACGATGCCATGGGTCGAGCCGCCGACACCGGCGATGATGAACTGCACCGCCATCGCGCAGAGGATCAGGCCCAGCACCCGCACCACGATAGTCATGCCGATCCGGCCGAGCAGGCGGGAGACCAGGCTGGTGGTCCAGAAGAAGGGCACGATAAGCCCGGAGACCAGGGCGATCACCCCGAAACCGGCGCCGAGCCCCGCCACGCCATAGGGTTTGGCCTCGCTGGCATAGATCACCACCGTCGATATGGCGCCGGGCCCGATCAGGAGCGGCATGGCGAACGGCACGATCAGCCGCTCGAACCTTTGCTTGGCATAGGCGCCGGTCGAGATCGGCCCCTCGTCGCTGGCCAGGTCGGTAAAGCGGGCGGTGAAGTCGTTGCGCGCCATGTCCAGGCCCAGCAGGAAGAGCAGGACGCCGCCGGCGATCCGGAAGGCCGACAGCGAGATCCCGAAGAAGCGCAGCAAGGACAGGCCGGAGACGTAGATCAGCGTCAGGAAGACCAGAGAAAACAGCGCGATATAGATGGCGAGGCGTCGCCGGCCGGCCGGCGTGGCGCCCACCGTCGCCGCCGCGAACACCGGCACATTGCCGATCGGGTCGATCAGGGCGAAGAGAGCGACGAAGAAGTTGACGCTGAGATCGGCGAGGCTCATCCTCCACCCTTAGCCCAAATCAACGCTTTTCGCGCCGCTCGCGACCGCTTGCGCACGATCCAAGGAGCCGCCATGCCCACCGCCGAGCTCACCCGCGGCCTCGACCAGAAGGCCGATCCGCGCCTGATCCTGGCGCTCGACGTGCCCGCCCGCGCCGACGCCGAATCCATGGTCGAGCGGCTGGGCGACAGCGTCCTCTTCTACAAGATCGGCCTGCAGCTGCTGGCCGGCGGCGGCATGGGGATGGCCAGGGATCTGAAGCGGCGCGGCCGGCAGGTCTTTCTCGATTGGAAGCTGCACGACATCGGCGCCACGGTCGAGAAGGCGACGGCGGCCATCGTCGCCACCGGAGCCTGCGACCTGCTCACCGTCCATGCCGAGCCGCAGGTTATGGCCGCCGCCGTGCGCGGCCGGGCGGGCCAGGTCGGCGCCAAGATCGTCGGCGTCACCGTGCTGACCAGCCTCAGCCAGGCCGATGTGGCAGAGATCGGCTATGCACAGACGATCGAGGCCCTGGTCGAACTGCGCGTGCGCCAGGCGATCGAGGCCGGCATCGACGGCATCGTCACCAGTCCACGCGAAGCGGCGATCGCGCGGCGCATCGGCGGCCCGAACTTCATCGTGGTGACGCCTGGCGTGCGGCCCGGCTGGGCCAAGGCCGACGATCAGGCCCGCGCGGCGACCCCGGCCGAAGCCCTGGCCGCCGGCGCCAGCCATATCGTTGTCGGTCGCCCGATCACCGCCGCCAACGACCCGCGCTCGGCGGCCTTCAGCGTCGCCGAAGAGATGGCCGGCGTCTAGATCACGATGATTTTGGATTGAAATCCAAAATCATAAACGTGATCGATTCCTAAGAGTTAGAGCGGGTTGCGGGCGGAAAACCGCTTCGCACTTTTCCTCAACCCGCTCTAGGCCCGGTCCTCCGCCATCGAGCCGGCGCCGCCTTCGAGCATGTCGGCTTGGGCCTCGGCATCGACGCGGGCGTCTTCCTCGAACTGCGAGGTGATGACGTTTTCGCCGCGCGCCTGGCGCTCGGCTTCGTCAACGCTGCGGGCGATGTTGATGCTGATCGTCACCACCACCTCGGCATGCAGCTTGATCTTCACCGCATGGACGCCAAGCGTCTTGATCGGCTTGTCGAGCACGACCATGGAGCGGTCGATCTTGGCGCCCTCGGCATTGGCCGCCTCGGCAACGTCACGGCCGGAGACCGAGCCATAGAGGTGGCCGGCTTCGCCCGCCTGGCGGATCAGCACATAGGACGACCCGTCGAGCTTTTCGCCGGTCTTGGAGGCGGTTTCCCGCTCCCGGTCGTTGCGGGCTTCGATCTCGACCCGCTGGCCTTCGAACACCTTCAGATTGGCGTCGCTGGCCCGCAGCGCCTTGGCCCGTGGCAAGAGATAGTTGCGCGCGAAGCCGTCCTTGACCGTGACCACATCGCCAAGCGCGCCCAGGCGCTCGACGCGTTCGAGAAGTATGACTTTCATGTCCGGCTCCTACTTCACGACGTGCGGCAGAAGGGCCAGGAAGCGGGCGCGCTTGATGGCGCGGGCCAGTTCCCGTTGCTTCTTGTTGGAGACGGCAGTGATGCGCGCGGGCACGATCTTGCCGCGCTCGGAGACGTAGCGCTGCAAAAGCTTGACGTCCTTGTAGTCGATCTTCGGGGCGTTGGCGCCCGAGAACGGGCAGACCTTGCGGCGGCGGAAGAAGGGACGGCGCTGGCCGCCGGCGGCGGGGGCGGAGTCTGTGACGGTTTCGTCGGTCATGATCTTTCCAGGGTCCCTACGCCACAACGTCTTCGAAGTCGCGACGGGGCGCATCGCGCCCGTCACGATCGCCGCGTTCGCTGCGATCACGGTCGCGGCGGGCGAGGATCGGCGACAGTTCCAGGTCGAGTTCCTCGACCCGGACCGTCATGTAGCGCAGCACGTCTTCGTTGATGGAGAGCTGGCGCTCCATCTCCTTGACCGCGGGCGCGGGCGCATCGATGGCCAGCAGGGAATAGTGGCCCTTGCGGTTCTTCTTGATGCGGTAGGTGAGGTTGCGAAGGCCCCAGTACTCGATCTTGGCGATGTGGCCGCCGAGGGATTCGATGAGGGCTTTCAGTTCTTCGTTCAGCGTCTCGGCCTGTTGCGGGGAAATATCCTGCCGCGCGATGACCACGTGTTCGTAAAAGGCCATATTGTCCTTCTTCCGCTGGAGCCGGAAGGCGGCGCGCGCTCGCGAGCGGAAGCTTGGCGAACGGACGATGGATCAGGCCGCGACAATAGGCGTCGCGACGTGACCGCCTTCCCAGGAAGCGCGGGCTGATAGGCGGAAATGACGCCGAAGGCAAGCGCGGCGGCGACTCAAGCCTCAGCGGGGATGGTCGGCGCGCCACTTCTTCAGGGCGTCCATGGTCAGCTCGACGTGCTTGGAGGGGTCGA
>CALAEG010000236.1 GCA_937890965.1 uncultured Caulobacteraceae bacterium
CATGCGTTCGCCAGCCGTGTTTCGCCTCCAGCACCTCGATCCAGGCGCGACGAACAAGATTGCTAAGGATGGCGTGAGCGGGGTGGTCCGGCCACACCAGGAGGCCCTTCGCCTGGGTAGCATCGCGGATCAGCGCGTCAATGTGCACTTGTTCGGCCTCGAGCCGGGCCATGAACTCGTCCGGTTCCTCGTTCTTCGGCTTCTGGCCGCAGGCGCCGGTCAGGGTGCATTCGCGAAGAAATTCGGGCCACCCGGGCATGATGGGTCGCACCAGCACGAACTGCGCCCGGCGGCTGCGCTCCGTCCGTTTCCAGTCGGCGACCAGCCGCGTCAGGAACTCGATGTTCAGATCAGCGGCGCCAGGTTCTTTCGCGTCGCGGATCGCCTCGAATTGAGCCTGCGCCTGCTGAAAGAGTCGCTCGACCTTCGCCGACGCCTCAAGGCACCGAACACGGGCTGCAGCCTCGTCTTTTGTGTCGAGATGCTCGCGCCAGACCGTCCCACGGTCGGGGAAGAATGACCGCAGATGTGCGGGAATTCCCCTCCGAAATCGGTAGCCGCCGGTCTTCGTTATTTTCTCTAATCCACTCATGCGCCAACCCACTTTGCACACCCATTTTGCACCGCAAAGGGCTCAGAACTGCTTGTTTGCTCTGAACTTCTTGAAACCGCACGGGTTTTAGAAGCGGTGGCGCGCCCGACAGGATTCGAACCTGTGACCTCTGCCTTCGGAGGGCAACGCTCTATCCAGCTGAGCTACGGGCGCATGGGCGGGCGGGCCGCCAAGGGAGGCGATACCTAGCCGAAAGGGCCGGGGCGCGCAAACGGCGGTGTCAGGCGGGGACGGGGGCCGCAGGCGTCGGGGCGCCATAGGTCAGGGCCATGAAGACGTCTTCCAGGTCGGGGTTCTCGGTGGCCAGGTCCTTGTTGGTCACCCCGGCGTTGCGTACGGCGGTCAGCACCTGTTCGACGCCCGCCTCGCCGCTCTTGAAGGTGATGGCCAGTTCGCCGCCGGCGCGGATGCGGCCCTCGAAACGGCCGAGGTCGGGAACCGCATTCAGCGGCTCCTGCGGGGTGATCACCACGGTGCGGGTGTCGATGCGGCGCAAAAGCTGGCTGGTCGGCTCGCAGGCCACCACCTCGCCGCGGTTGATGATGGCGATGGTGTCGCAGAGCTCCTCGGCCTCCTGCAGATAGTGGGTGGTCAGCACGATGGTGACGCCCAGCTTGTTTAAGCCCACAACATAGGCCCAGAGCTGACGGCGCAGCTCGACATCGACGCCGGCGGTGGGCTCGTCCAGGATCAGCACCGGCGGGTTGTGCACCATGGCCTTGGCCACCATCAGCCGCCGCTTCATGCCGCCGGAGAGCTGGCGCACATAGGCCTCGGCCTGTTCGCCAAGGCCGACGGCGGCGAGCAGCTCGTCCGTCCGCCGTTCGCGCCTGGGCACACCGTAGAGGCCGGCCTGCACCTCCAGCGATTCGCGCGGGGTGAAGAAGACGTCGGCGGCGATCTCCTGGGCCACCACGCCGATGCAGGCGCGGGCGTCGCGCGGCCGCTGGTCGATGTCGCGGCCCCAGATCTGCACCGTGCCGGCGCTCTTGCGCACCAGGCCTGCCAGGATGTTGATGAAGGTGGACTTGCCGGCGCCGTTGGGGCCCAGCAGGCCGAAGATCGAGCCGCGCGGAATCTGCAGGTCGATGCCGTTCAGGGCGAGCTTCGCCGGGGTGGTCTTGGTCTTCGCATAGGTCTTGACCAGACCGCGCGCTTCGATGGCGAACTCGGGAAGTTCCATGCGGAGGGTAGAGCTTTCTCGTTGAATTGACGCTGCCGGGCGCGCCGCATAGGTATGCGCGAGCGACCGCATTGCCAAGCGGTGCGCGGGAGCCGCCGCTGCGATGAACCCCGACACCACAGCCAAGGAACTGAAGATCGAGCCGCCCGAGGTGATCATGGTGCGCACGCGCCGGGTCGCCTGCGACGGCGTCGGCGGCGCGCTCGGCCATCCGCGCGTCTATCTGGAGATGGGCGAGGAGCCCTTCGTCGAATGCAGCTATTGCGACCGCCGCTTCGTCCTGACCGACAAGCCGCTCGACGAGGACGAGCGCCTGGCCCCCGGCGCCTATGAGGGCTCGGCCGGGCATTAGAAGGTCCTATTCAATTTAGTTCGGCGCCTCAGCCGTTTCCTTCTCCCCTCGCGGGAGAAGGCGCCCCCGCGAAGGCGGGGGCGGATGAGGGGCCGCGCCGGCGCTTACGAGAGGGCTCCCGCGAAATCGTGGAGGGCTCAGCGCGGCCCCTCATCCGACCGGTCTCCGACCGGCCACCTTCTCCCGCGAGGGGAGAAGGGTCACGAGGGGCGACGCTCGATTCAGCTCGATCCTAAGGAAGCCTCCGGCCCCTATTCCGAGACCAGGTCGTTCATGTGCTCGACCGCCTCGCCGAATTCGAGCTTGAAGTCCTGGACCACCTGGCCGGCGGAGCGGACCGAATCGATCAGGCCGACGCCCTGGCCGACGAAATAGGTGACCATCTCGCGGGCCTTGTCGTTGCCGGCGGCGGCCGACCGCTCGACCGAACGCAGGGCGTTCTCGCTGACCAGGCTCATCAGCGGCATGGGCAGGGCACCGGGGCTGTCGGGGCTGCGTTCCCAGGCCTCGGTCCAGGCCGAGCGCAACTGGCGGGCGGGCTTGCCGGTGCGGCTGCGTACGCGCACCGCGTCGCGCGACGAGGCCTCGATCATCTTCTGGCGGAAGATCTCGCTGGTCTCGCTCTCGACCGTGGCCAGCCAGACCGATCCGGTCCAGACCCCGGCCGCGCCCATGGCCATGCAGGCGGCCATCTGCCGGCCGTTCATAATCCCGCCGGCGGCTAGCACCGGCACGTCGCGGATCGGCTTGATGGCGGCCAGCACCTCGGGCACCAGCACCATGGTGGTGACCTCGCCGCAGTGGCCGCCGGCCTCCGTGCCCTGCACCACCAGGATGTCGACGCCGGCATTGACCTGGCGGATGGCGTGCTCCTTGGCGCCGACCAGGGCCGCCACCGGCACGCCGTGCTTCTTGCCCATGGCGATCATCGCCGGCGGTGGCACGCCAAGCGCATTGGCGATCAGCTTGATCGGATGTTCGAACGCCGCCTCCAGCACCCGCAGCGCCGTCTCCGGATCGAAGGGTTGCGGCCGGTCGTCGGGCACCTCCTGCACGGCCAGCTGCACGCCGGCCTTTTCCAGGAGGTCGGCGGCGAACTGGCGGTGTTCCTGTGGCACCCGCGATTGCAGGCTGTTGTAGGTGACGCCGACCTCGCCGGCCGTGGCCATGTTTTCGGGCACCAGCACGTCCAGCCCGTAGGGCTTGCCGTCGACGTGCTCATCGATCCACTTCAGCTCGCGATGGATGCTCTCCGGCGAATGGCCGGTGGCGCCCAGGACGCCGAATCCGCCGGCGCGGCTGACCGCGGCGACCACGTCGCGACAATGGCTGAAGGCGAAGAGCGGAAACTCGATTCCCAGCAGGTCGCAGATTGGTGACTTCATGGCGTTTCCTCCGCGGGCTCAGTCGTACGCCATGGCGACGCCGCCAGGGAAGAAATGGCCACGAAAAACACGAAAAACACGAACAGCCGCGCCTGACTCAAAGCCGAGCCGCCAAAGGCGCGCTCTCGCGCGCTCACCTTTTCGTGCTTTTCGTGTTTTTCGTGGTTCATCTTCCCGAGCGAGCCTCAGACGCCGACGCTCATCGACAGGACCCGGCTGATCGCGGTCAGGTTGCGGCCGGACTCCGCCGCCCAGGCGTTGAACGCCGCCTGCACCGCCTTCATGTCGCGCTTGCCGCTGGCCGGGCGGGCCAGCACGCCTTCGCGGATCAGCGCGGCTGTCACGTCCCGCGAGGTGATGAACGAGGGCTTGCCCAGGGAGCGCAGGAACCGCATGGCGCTCTCGCCGCCCAACCGCGAGGCGCGGGTCTTCAAGAGCTCGAGCAGGCCGGCATAGTCGTCGTCCGGCCAGTCGGCCAAGGCCTTGGCGGCGCTGCCGTGCTCGGCCGCCAAATCCAGCAGGAAGCGGGCATTGGCCTGCACCGACAGGATCTTCTGCGCGTTGCGCACGATGCGCACGTCCTTGAGCAGGGCGTCGAAGGTCTCCTCGCTCATGGCCGCGCAGGCGCGTGGATCGAAGCGGTTGAAGGCGGCTTCGAAGCCCGACCATTTGTTTTCGATCACCTTCCAGGAGAAGCCGGCCTGAAACACCCGCTCGGTCATCATGGCCAGGATGCGGTCGTCCGGCGTGGCGGCGATCTGGTCGTGCGTCTTCGGTGCGTGCTCGGCGATCAGGGCTTCGAGCGCGTCCGGGCCGCCCTTGCGCGCGGCGGCGATGGCGTAGATCGCGTCGAACCGGCCCATCGCTCAGCCGCCGCCCTTTTCGCGCATCGAGGTTTCGTCCCAGAGGTGCAGCCGGTAGCCGTCGGGATCGAGCAGGACGGCGCCATAGCCCCAGAACACCTTCATCGGCGGATGCACGAATTCTGTGCCAGCCGCGGCGAGTTCGGCATGCCTGGCCTCGACATCGTCGACCTGAACGGTGAAGCCGAGGACGGGGTTTGAGATCACCTCGCCGTTTTCCAGGAAGACGGTCAGGTCGGTCTCGTCGACCATGGCGACGGCCGAACGGTCCGGCATTTCGAACTCGACCTTGAAGCCGAGCACGTCGCGCCACCAATCGCGCGAACGCCGCCAGTCGCTGACCGGCAAGGACATGTGATCGAGCCGGATCATGAGGGGCGTCTCCAACCGATCTCTTCTGACCAGTCTGCGCACGGCGCCGGCGCCGTCAAGTTTTGGCAGAAGCCGGGGATCGGGGGCCTTCGGGCCGCGCGCGATAAAAGCGCTTGTGCTCGGTGATATAGTTGACTACAACACCGCTACGATGGATCACGAATGGAACGACAGCCAGCCGATCTACCGCCAGCTTCGCGATCTGGTGGTGACCATGATGCTCGACGGTCTGCTCAAGGAAGGCGACCCGCTGCCGTCCGTGCGCAATGTCGCCGCGGAGTACCGGGTCAATCCGCTGACGGTGCTCAAATCCTATCAGGCGCTGGTCGATGACGGCCTGGTCGAGAAGCGGAGGGGCCTTGGCATGTTCATGACGACCGGCGCGCGAAATCGGCTGCTCGAGGATGAGCGGCGGAAGTTCCTCAAGGAACAATGGCCGCAAATCCAGGCGACCATTCAGCGGCTCGGCCTGACACCCCAGGATCTGCTGACCGCCAGCGGCGGCGGATCGCCGCCCCCAACCGCTGAGGAGCCTTAAACCATGGCCTGCATTGAAGCCCGCGGCCTTCGCAAGGCCTATGGCGCGACCGTCGCGCTGGATGGCATCGACCTGCGCGTCGAGACCGGCCGCATCCTCGGCCTGATCGGCCCCAACGGCGCCGGCAAGACCACCGCGTTGAATGCGATTCTCGGCCTTACCGACTACCAGGGCGAACTCAAGGTGCTCGGACGCGATCCCTGGCGCGAGCGCGACGACCTGATGGCCGATGTCTGCTTCATCGCCGATGTCGCGGTGCTGCCGCGCTGGATCAGGGTCGATCAGGCGCTCGACTATGTCGCCGGCGTGCATCCGAGGTTCGATCGCGCCAAGGCCGAGAGCCTGCTCGCAAAGACCACCATCAAACGCACCAGTCGCGTGCGGGAACTGTCGAAGGGCATGGTCACCCAGCTGCACCTGGCCCTGATCATGACCATCGACGCCAAGCTCTTGGTGCTGGACGAGCCGACGCTGGGCCTCGACATCCTCTATCGCAAGTCGTTCTACGACTCGCTTCTGAACGACTATTTCGACCACAGCCGCACCATCATCGTGACGACGCACCAGGTCGAAGAGGTCCAGCACATCCTGACCGACCTGATGTTCCTGAACCGCGGCCGCATCGTGCTGGACTGCAGCATGGAAGCGTTCGAGCAGCGCTACACCGAGGTGATGACGCCGCCGGAACACGCCGCCGAGGCGCGGACGCTCGGGCCGATCCAGGAGCGCCAGGTGTTCGGTCGCAGCCTTTTCCTCTTCGACGGCGCCGACCGCGCCCGGCTCGCCGCCCTTGGCGAGGTGAGGACCCCCAGCATCGCCGACCTGTTCGTCGCCGTGATCGGCGCCGACCAGGCGCAGAAGGCCGCAGCATGAGCCCGTTAGACGCTATCTCCGATCCCATCGCCCCGTCCGAAGCGGCCGCGCTCCGGCCCCGGTCCAGGACCCGACCCCTCTATTGGTCGGTGCGGCGGGAACTCTGGGAGAACCGCTCGATCTACATCGCGCCGACGGCGGTCGGCGCGGTGGTGCTGCTCGGCGTGCTGGTCGGGTCGATCAACCTGCACCGCGCGGCGCATCTGGTCACGACGCTGGACGCGTCCAAGCGCGCGATCGCGATCGCCGCTCCGTTCGAGGGCGCGGCGGCGATCATCCTGCTCGCGTCGTTCATCGTCGCCTTCTTCTACTGCCTGGGCGCACTGCAGGGCGAACGCCGGGACCGCTCGATCCTGTTCTGGAAGTCGCTTCCGGTCTCGGACCTGACCACGGTGCTGGCCAAGGCCGCCCTTCCTCTCGTCGTCCTGCCGGCCGTCACCTTCCTGGTCATCGTCGTGACCCAGTTGATCATCCTGGCGGCCAGCCTGGCGATCCTGCCCTCGATCGGTTTGCCGGCGACCGCGCTGTGGACCCAATTTCCCATACTCAACAGCTGGCTGGACCTGGCCTACATCCTGATCTGCCTGGCGCTCTGGCATGCGCCGATCTGGGGCTGGCTGATGCTGGTCTCGGGCTGGGCGCGTCGCGCGACATTCCTATGGGCGGTCGGACCGCCGCTGGCGATCGCGATCTTCGAGCGGCTGGCGTTCGGCACCGCTCATGTGGACGCCTTGCTGCGCTACCGCCTGACCGGCGCGCTGAGCGAAGCCTTCGCGGGCGGGACCGACGGCAAGGGCGTGTCGATCAACGCCGGCCATATCGATCCGATCAGGTTCCTTTCAAGTCCGGGCCTGTGGCTCGGCCTCATCGTGGCCGCGGCCCTGTTCGCCGCGGTGGTGTGGCAACGCCGCTACCGCACGCCGATCTGACCGGCCGCGAGAGGGGGAGCGCGCCATGATTCTGTGGCTTTACCTGCTGATGCTGGCCGCGCAGTTCGGCCTGTGGGTGCTTCTGCTGGCCAACCCCGCGGTCAGGTCCGCCACGCTTCCCGCCGACGCCGTCGTCAGCCGCATCCTGGTGGCCATGATGCTGGTCGGCCTTGTCCTGTCGGTCTTGGGCCCCGGCTTCCTGGGCGCTCGAGGATCATGGTTCGGATGAGCGGCAAGGGCTGACCTCGGGCGCGGAAGCGCCTATCTTTCGCCGATGACCGACACCCTCGCTGACGCGCCCGAAACCCTCGCCGACATCCCGCGTGAGATGACCCAGGATGGACCAGCCATCCGGCTCTATGTGATCGACGTCTCCGGCTACATCTTCCGCGCCTATCACGCCCTGCCGCCGCTGACGCGGAAGTCGGACGGCCTTCCGGTCGGCGCGGTGGCCGGGTTCTGCAACATGCTGTGGAAGCTCCTGGTCGACATGAAGGCCGCGCCGGACGCGCCGACCCACCTGGCGGCGATCTTCGACCATTCCGAGAAGACCTTCCGCAACAACCTCTATGCTGAATACAAGGCCCACCGGCCGCCGGCGCCCGAGGACCTGGTGCCGCAGTTCCCGCTAGTGCGCGAGGCGACCAAGGCCTTTGGCGTGCCGTGCATCGAGCTGCCCGGCTACGAGGCCGACGACCTGATCGCGGCCTATGCTTGCCACGTCCGCGACCTGGGCGGCGAGGTGGTGATCGTCTCCTCCGACAAGGACCTGATGCAGCTGGTCGGCGAGCGGGTCTCGATGTTCGACCCGATGAAGAACATCCGCCTCGGTCCCTCCGAGGTGGCCGAGAAGTTCGGCGTGCCGCCGGACAAGGTGGTCGATGTCCAGGCCCTGTGCGGCGACTCAGTCGACAACGTGCCGGGCGCGCCGGGCATCGGGGTCAAGACCGCCTCGGCCCTGATCCTGGAATATGGCGACCTCGATACGCTGCTGGCCCGCGCCGGCGAGATCAAGCAGGACAAGCGCCGTCAGACCCTGATCGACTTCGCCGACCAGATCCGCCTGTCGCGCGAGCTGGTGCGGCTGGATTGCGAAACGCCGCTGCCCTCGCCGATCGAGGCGCTGGATGTCGCCGAGCCCGATGCGGCGGTGCTGGCGCAGTTCCTGGAGACCATGGAGTTCCGCACCCTGGCCCGGCGCGTCGCCGAGGCGATGAGCGGCGGGGCGGCGCCCGTGGCCAAACCCGCGGCCGAGCCGGCGGCGGCCAAGCCGATCGACGCCAGCGGCTATGTTTGCGTACGCGATCTGGCGACCCTGGACAGCTTCATCGACCGCGCTCGCGCCCAGGGCCTGGTCGCCTTCGACACCGAAACGGATTCGCCATCCTCGGCCAATGCCGGGCTGTGCGGCGTCTCGCTGGCCTTAACGCCGGGCGAGGCCTGTTACATCCCGGTCGGCCATAGCGGCGAAGCCGACGAGGGTCTGCAGTTTGCGGCCAGCGATCTGCGGCAACTGCCGCTCGACCAGGTGATCGCGCGCCTGAAACCGCTTTTCGAAGCCCCCGGGGTGATCAAGATCGCCCACAACGTCAAGTACGAGCTGGCGGTCCTGTCGCGTTACGGCATCACGGTCTCGCCGATCGAAGACACCATGCTGATCTCCTATGTGCTGGAGGCCGGCCTGCACAATCACGGCATGGAGGACCTGGCCAAGCTGTGGCTGGACCACGAGCCGATCAGCCTGAAGAGCGTGACGGGAACCGGCAAGGCGCAGAAAAGTTTCAAGCATGCGCCCCTGGAATCGGCGACCGCCTATGCCGCCGAGGACGCCGACGTCACCTTACGGCTCTACCACCAGCTCCGGCCAAGGCTGGCCCGCGAGGGCGTGCTCAGCGTCTACGAGACCCTGGAGCGGCCGTTGCCGGCGGTGCTGGCCCAGATGGAGTGCGAAGGGATCAGGATCGATCCCGAACAGCTGCGGCTGCTCAGCCACGACTTCTCCATGCGCATGGCCGATCTGGAAGCCGAGGCGCAGAGGATCGTCGGGCGACCGTTCAACCTGGGCTCACCCAAGCAGATCGGCGACGTGCTGTTCGGCGAGATGGGCCTGCCCGGCGCGAAAAAGACCGCGACCGGCGCCTGGGGCACCGATGTGCGCATCCTGGAGGAGCTGGCCGCCCAGGGCCACGCCCTGCCGCGCGTGCTGATGGATTGGCGTCTGCTCTCCAAGCTGAAGGGCACCTATACCGACAATCTGGCGCAGGCGATCTCGGAGCGCACCGGCCGGGTGCACACCTCCTACGCCCTGGCCTCGACCACCACGGGGCGGCTGTCCTCCAACGATCCCAACCTGCAGAACATCCCGGTACGGACGGAGGAGGGTCGTAAGATCCGCAAGGCCTTCATCGCCGAACCCGGCCATCTGCTGATCAGCGCCGACTACAGCCAGATCGAGCTTCGCCTGCTCGCCCATATCGGCGACATCCCGCAGCTTAAAAAGGCCTTCCAGGCCGGCCACGATATCCACGCCATGACCGCATCGGAGATGTTCGGCGTCCCGATCGAAGGCATGCCGGCCGAGACGCGCCGGCGAGCCAAGGCGATCAATTTCGGCATCATCTATGGGATATCGGCCTTTGGGCTGGCCAACCAATTGTCGATCCCGCGCGATGAGGCGGCAGCCTATATCGAGACCTATTTCGACCGCTTCCCGGGTATCCGCGCCTATATGGACCGGACCCGCGCCCTGGTGCGCGAACACGGCTTCGTCACCACCCTCTTTGGACGGAAGGTCAATATTCCCGACATCCGCTCGAGCAACGTGGCGCACCGCCAGTTCGCCGAGCGCGCCGCCATCAACGCCCCGATCCAGGGCACGGCCGCTGACGTCATCCGCCGCGCCATGATCCGCATGCCGAGCGCCCTGAAGGCGGCGGGCCTTTCGGCGCGGATGCTGCTGCAGGTGCACGACGAACTGGTCTTCGAGGCGCCCGAGGCGGAAGCCGCCGAGACCTCCGCTGTCGCCAGCGCCGTGATGGAACAGGCCGCCGAGCCCGCCGTGTCTCTTAGCGTGCCCCTGGTTGTCGATGCTCGCGCCGCCACCAACTGGGATGAAGCGCACTAACCATTGACTGGCGGCGGGTTCGGCCCTAGTCGGTCCCGGCCTTCTTTTAGGCCCAGGTGGCGGAATTGGTAGACGCGCTGGCTTCAGGTGCCAGTGGCTTAACGGCCGTGAAGGTTCGAGTCCTTTCCTGGGCACCAACGCCAGAGGCGGTGCGAAGCCCGTGACGATCCATCAGCACGACGGCGACCTGCCCGACGGGCTCGATCTGGGCCCCTTCGTGGCGATCGACACCGAAACCATGGGCCTGCGCCTGGGCCGCGACCCTCTCTGCGTGGCGCAACTGTCCTCCGGCGACGGCGACAGCCACATCGTCCGCTTCAACCGGCCGGCCTATGACGCGCCGAACATCAAACGGCTGCTCACCGATCCAAACGTTCTGAAGCTCTTCCACTTCGGCCGGTTCGACATCGCCATGTTCGCCCTGCACCTGGGCGTCACCACGGCCCCGGTCTATTGCACCAAGATCGCCTCGAAGCTCGCCCGCACCTATACCGACCGGCACGGGCTGAAGGATGTGGTGCGCGAACTGATGGGCGCGGACATGTCCAAGGCCCAGCAGAGCTCCGACTGGGGCGCCGATCGGCTCAGCCCCGAACAGCTCGCCTATGCGGCCAGCGACGTGGCCTATCTGCACGGCCTGCGCACCAGGCTCGACGCGATGCTGGTGCGGGAAGGCCGCATGGAGCTGGCCCAGGCCTGTTTCGATTTCCTGCCCTGGCGCGCCAAGCTGGATGTGGCCGGCTGGGAAGACGTCGACATCTTCGCCCACAGCTGAGCGGGCGCCCATGATCGCCCAGGCGCCCCCGGCCGAGACCCTTCGCCTGGAGCGGCGCGCCCGCGACATGCGCCGCTGGCGGCGTCGCTCACTGATCATCGCCGCCTTCCGCCGCCTCCTGCCGCTCGTCATCCTCGGCATCGTGCTGGTGTTCGGCGGATGGGTGCTGTTCGGCGGCCTGCTCACCAGCGGCGGCGCGGGCCGGGGCGCGGGCCCCAGCTCCATCCACATGACCAATGCGCGCTTCCTGGGCCGCGACGCCCAGGGCCACGCCTATGTGCTGACCGCGATCGAGGCTGCCCGCGACAATACCGACTTCCAGAAGATCACGCTGACCCAGCCCACCCTGGCCATGGATTCCGATGGTCAGAAGCCCACCCGGCTCTCGGCCGACCGCGGCGTCTATCGCGAGGACAACCGCATCCTGCTGCTCAATGGCCATGTCTCGGTGCGCGACAGCCAGGGCGACTCCTTTGTCACCGATCAGGCGATTGTCGACACGGTCAATGGCGCGGTGGCCGGCAAGTCGCCGATTGTCGGGCAGGGGCCTTCAGGCTCCATCCGCGCCGATTCCTACGCCATCTACGATCGCGGGCAGCGGCTTGTTTTCCAAGGCAAGGTTCACTCCAGGCTCAATGCGCACTAGATAAGGCGCTGGCGGCCCGGACAAGCTTCAAGGATGCAATGGCGATGATGCGGACGGCCGTGGTTTTGTCAGTGTTCAGCCTGGCCGCGGGCTTTTCCGCGCCGGCCCTGGCGCAGCTGTCGTCGTCCTCCAACAGCCCCGTCGACGTCACCGCCGACCAGCTCGAAGCCCAGCCGCAGCAGTGCCTGGCCATCTATCGCGGCAATGTCGAGGCCTTGCAGGGCACCAGCCGCCTGCGCACCGACCTGCTCAACATCTACGCCAAGCCGGGGGCGGCCAAGGCTCAGCCCGCGCCGGGCGGCGGCCCTTCGAGCAAGTGCGGCGCGCTGGACCGCATGGAGGCGCACGGTTCGGTCTACTACATGACGCCCAGCGAGGTGGTGAAGGGCGACGACGCCGTCTACCTCGCCGACGCCAAGACCATCACGCTGACCGGCGACGTGGTGGTCAGCCAGGGCAAGAACGTCGTGGTCGGCAACCGGCTGGTCATCAATACCGACACCCAGCACGCGACCATGGAGTCCAACGCCAAGGGCGCCGGCGCGGCGAACCGGGTCCGTTCGGTGCTCTATCCCGGCAGCCAGGGCGTCGGCTTGATCCAATCCGCGCCGTCCAAGCCTTGAAGATCGCAAGGGCTCGGAAAGCGCCGCGATGAAGCTTGAGACCATCAAACATTCGGCCACGGCCGGAACCGGACTGTTCGCCGATGCGATCGGCAAGTCGTTTCGCGGCCGCAAGGTGGTCTCCAACGTCAGCCTGAGGCTGGCCCGCGGCGAGGTCGCCGGGCTGCTCGGCCCGAACGGCGCCGGCAAGACCACCTGTTTCTACATGATCACCGGGCTGATCAGCGTCGACTATGGCGCCATCTGGCTCGACGGCGAGAACATCACCGCCCAGCCCATGTACCAGCGCGCCCGCATGGGGGTGGGCTACCTGCCGCAGGAGGCCTCGATCTTCCGCGGCATGACCGTGGAAGAAAACATCATGGCCGTTGTCGAGATGCGCGAGCCCAGCGACAAGCGCGCCCGCCTGGCGGTGACCGAACTGCTGGAGGAGCTGCGCATCGAGCATTTGCGCGCCGCGCCGGCGGTTTCGCTCTCCGGCGGCGAGCGGCGGCGCGTCGAGATCGCCCGGGCTCTGGCCAGCGAGCCGGACTTCATGCTGCTGGACGAGCCCTTCGCCGGCATCGATCCCCTGGCCATGGCCGACATCCGCGAGGTGATCGCCTATTTGAAGGGACGCGGGATCGGCATCCTGATCACCGACCACAATGTGCGCGAGACCCTGGACATCATCGATCGCGCCTCGATCATCCACGCCGGCGAGGTGCTGTTCGAAGGCGCGCCGGACGAGATACTCGCCGACCCGGAAGTCCGCCGCGTCTATCTGGGCGACCGGTTCAGCTGAATTTCGACGCAAGGCCAATCAACGCGACCTTCCTCCCGCGAGGGGAGAACGGACGCTTTGGTGAGCTTGGCCCGTATGAGTTTGATAATCGGAGCACTTTTCGCAGCGCCAGGCGCGCCGCATTAACCAGTCGGTGGGAAAGGCTCTCTAGGGTCTGAAGGCAAGATTCAGGCCAGGAGGGCGCGTGGCGCTCAGTCCCCGATTAGAGTTGAGGCAGGGCCAGGGCCTCGTCATCACGCCGCAGCTGCAGCAGGCGATCAAGCTTCTGCAGCTGTCCAGCGTCGAGCTGGATTCCTATGTCGAGGGCGAGCTTGAGCGCAATCCGCTGTTGCAGCGAGACGAGCGCGACTCCGACGGCGAGACCGACGCCCCAGCAGCGGCCGAACGCGAGACGGAAATCGGCGAGACGGCGCTGGATCGCATCACTGACGCCGCCGCCGCCGCCGATATCGATGCGGCCCCCGGCGACCTCTATGCCGAGGCCTCGCCGGGCGAAGGCCTGAACGCGCACGGCGACGACTCAGGCGCGGAGACCTACCAGACCGGCGGCGCGGTCGACTGGTCGCGCGCCGGCCGTGGCGGCGGCTTCGACGGCGAAGAACAGACCCTGGAAGGCGGCGCCCAGCGCGCCAAGACGCTCAGTGAGCACCTGGCCGACCAGCTGGTCGTCGCGGGGTTTGCCGGCGCCGACTACCTGATTGCCCAGGTGCTGATCGACGGCGTCGACGAGGGCGGCTATCTGCGCCTCGACCTGAAGGAGGTCGCCGAGCGCCTCGGCTGCGCGCCGGAAAAAGCGCAAGCCGTGCTGACCCGGCTGCAGGGCTTCGAGCCCACCGGCGTCTTCGCCCGTGACGTGGCCGAATGCCTGCGCCTGCAGTTGATCGAGCGCGACCGCTGCGACCCGGCCATGTCGGCGCTGTTGGACAATCTCGACCTTTTGGCCAAGCGCGACATGAGCGGTCTTCGCCGCGTCTGCGCGGTCGATGAGGAAGACCTGAAGGAGATGCTGGCCGAGCTGCGCGCCCTGACCCCGCGCCCGGGCGCGGCCTTCGGCGGCGAGCCGGCCGCGCCGATCACCCCCGACGCGGTGGTGCGCGAAAGCCTTGGCGGTCTCTGGCACGTCGAGCTGAACTCGGACGCCCTGCCGCGTCTGCTGGTCGACCAGCGCTACCACGCCCGCGTCTCCGGCGGTGCGCGCACGGACGCCGACAAGACCTTCGTCGCCGACTGCCTGGCCTCGGCCAACTGGCTGGTGCGCAGCCTCGACCAGCGGGCCAAGACCATATTGAAGGTGGCCAGCGAGATCGTGCGCCAGCAAGACGGCTTTCTGGCCTTTGGCGTCGAGCACCTGCGGCCCCTGAACCTGAAGACCGTCGCCGAGGCGATCGGCATGCACGAATCCACCGTCAGCCGGGTGACATCGAACAAGTATCTCGCCACCCCGCGCGGGGTGTTTGAGATGAAGTTCTTCTTCACCGCCGCGATCCAGTCCAGCGACGGCGGCGCGGCCCACTCGGCCGAAAGCGTGCGTCACCGCATCCGTCAGCTGATCGATTCCGAGGTCGAGCCGGAGACCGTGCTCTCCGACGACCGCATCGTCGAAATCCTCAACGAGACCGGCGTCGACATCGCGCGACGCACCGTGGCCAAGTATCGCGAGGCCATGCGCATCCCGTCCTCGGTCGAACGGCGGCGGATGCTCAAGGAAGCTTGCTAGCCTAAGGGCTCCGCTAAGCTTGACTTCCCCTGGACGCGGGTCTCGACTGCCGGTCATGCAAGTTCAAGTCTCCGGCAAACATGTCGCTATCGGCGAATCCCTGAAGACGCGGGTCACCGACGAACTCCTCTCCAGCATCGGCAAATATTTCGACCGCGGCGGCGACGCCGAGGTGGTGGTCAGCCGCGACGGCCACAATTTCAAGGTCGATTGCGCCGTCACCCTGGCCTCGGGCCAGCAGCTGCAGAGCCATGGGCTGGGGGCCGACGCCCACGGCGCCTTCAGCATCGCCCTGGACAAGATCGAGACCCGCATCCGGCGCTACAAGCGGCGCCTGAAAAGCCATTCGGTGGCCGCCAACGCCAAGCAGGCGGAGACCGCGGCCCTTTATGTGCTGCGCGCGCCCGAGGACACCGAGGACGAGGACGGCTGGGATGCGGCCGAAGGCCACGGGGCGCCGGCCGCCATGATCATCGCGGAAACCCTTTCCCCCTTACGCAGTATGACCGTTTCGATGGCGGTGATGCAGCTGGACCTGACTGAATCTCAAACAATCGTGTTTAGAAACGCCGCCCACGGCGGATTATCGGTGGTATATCGCCGGCCCGACGGAAACATCGGCTGGATCGATCCGGAGCGCACCACCAGCGCGCTCGAAGCCGAAGGGCGCGACTGACCAGGAGTTGGTCGGGAGCAGACTTCCGCTTCGGTCGTTTTGGCGGTCGAAGAGTTTCGGTTTGTAGAGTCACCACGGGCGGGCGTCTTGATCACCATCGAAGATTTGCTGGACCGGCGCGCCATCACGCCGAAGCTTTCCGCGCACACCAAACGCCAGGCCTTGTCGCTGTTGGCGGAGACGGCGGCGCGGCGATTCAACCTGGATGCGGGCGAGGTGCTGGACGCGCTTTTGGCCCGCGAACAGACCAGCTCGACCGGCGTCGGCTCCGGCGTGGCCGTGCCGCACGCGCGGCTGGCCGGCCTCGACCGCATGCGCGGCGTCTTCCTGCGCCTTGAGACCCCGGTGGATTTCGATTCGGTCGACGGCGCTCCGGTGGATCTGATCTTCGCGCTATTGGCGCCCGCCGATGCGGGCTCCGAGCACCTGCGCGCGCTGGCCCGCGTCGCGCGCCTGCTGCGCCAGAAGGAACTGCGCCAGCAACTGCGCCAGGCCCGCACCCCCGACGCCATCCACGCCCTCCTGGCCCAGGAAGCGCGGCCGTCAGCGGCGTAAGCGTCCTTCTCCCCTTGCGGGAGAAGGTCGGATGAGGGGTTTCGCGGTTCTATCCGGATAGGTCTTGCGGCGAATCAGGGATCGCTGTGCGACCCCTGATCCGTCGGCTTCGCCGCCACCTTCTCCCGCAAGGGGAGAAGGAACTTTTTAGTGCACTGACACGGGCGCTAGGTCGTTGGCCAGGGCGGCGGCGACGGCGGATTCGCGGTCGCCCATCACGGCCAGGCGCGCGCCGTCGGCGCGGTGGACCGCATAAAGGATCTGGTCGGGGTCGATGGAGAAGCTCTTGGCCTCTTCGATCGGAGTCGAGGCGAGGACATCGCGGGCCTTGATCGGCCGGACATAGACCAGATCGGGCGCGCCAAGAGCGGCGAAAGCTTCGGTGGAGAATTCAGGCGTCGTCATGACCGCCTCCTTTTCAAAAACTCAACGCATTGAACGGCTGCAAGGTTCAGCCAGCCGTCCTTATTGGTATCCGCTTCGTCCGCTTGCTGGGCTCGGGCTGCACGAGGTCGATGTGGAGCAGACCATGCTCCAGCACCGCATCGCTGACCTCGAGGCCGTCGGCGAGGACGAAGGTTCGCAAGAAGCCGCGCGCGGCGATGCCGCGATGCAGAAAGGCGCGATCGTCAGCGTCTTTCATCTCGCCGTCCTTGCGCCCGGCCACCGTGAGCTGGTTGTCTTCAACCACCACATGGAGCTGGTCGGGCGAAAAGCCCGCCACCGCCAGACTGATGCGGAGCCGGCCGTCTCCGGCATCTTCCACATTATAGGGCGGGTAGCTCTCGGCCGCGGCCTTGGCCGCGCGTTCGATCAGCGAGCGCGTATGCTCGAAACCGAGCAGGAACGGGCTGTCGAACAGGATCGTACGGTTCATCGGCGAAGCCCTCGAACGAAGCGACTTCGTCCGCCCTGGCCTTGAGAACCCTGTCAGGCGCTCCCTCGACTTCGGGCGAACCCAACATAAGTGGCGATTGGAAACCCGCTGTTCAAGCGGTCGCCTCTAAGGCCGGCGCCTCAGCGCATCGAGAGCGCAATCGGACGGTTGTCCAGCTGGTGCAGCACTGTCTCGAGCTGGTCGAGCACGCCGGCGCGGATCACCTTCTCGCCGGCGCTCATGGGAAAGCCCAGTCGGACCTTCGCCTCATAGACCATGTCGGCGATCATGCCGCGATTGGCGGCGTGGGTGATGAGGGCGCTGACCAGCGCCTCCTGCACGGCCAATCTTTGTTCCACTTCACTTCCGCTCATAATCCGCCTCCCCGTTTGGCGTAAATCACGGTTAATCCACGCTGAGCTTAAGTGTTGAAATGGGCGAAATTTTGACCAAATACGACCGATCTATAGTAATACATTAGTAACGATTAGCCTCTGACGTGAAGAGAATCCGCAGGGTTCTGCTGACCGATCGTATCGCCCATTTCATTGCTTCGGAAGGCCGTCGGGAGGCAGATCATTTGGATCGGGCCGGCGCGATGTGCCACCCTCCGCCAGGGACGGGAGGCGGGCGATGAGCGAACTCTATCCGGTGGCGGAAAAGTCGGTGGTCGACCTGCAGGCCGACATGGCCGCGGGGAGCGTGGACTCGGCGGGTCTGGTGGCGGCCTATCTGGCCAGGATCGAGGCGATCGATCGGTCGGGCCCCACCCTGCGCAGCGTGATCGCGCTCAATCCGAAGGCGCTGGACGATGCGCGGCGGCTGGACGACGAACGGCGGGCTGGCGCGCTGCGCGGGCCGCTGCACGGCGTACCGGTGCTGGTGAAGGACAATATCGACACCGACGATGGCACGGCGACCACGGCGGGCTCGCTGGCGCTGGCCGAAAACGTCACCCTGCGCGACGCACCGGTTGTTGCGCGGTTGAAGGCGGCGGGCGCGGTCATCCTGGGCAAGACCAACCTCTCCGAATGGGCCAATACCCGCTCGACCCGCTCGGTCAGCGGTTGGTCGGCCGTCGGGGGCCTGGTGAAGAACCCCTATGTGCTGGACCGAAGCGCTTCCGGCTCGT
This sequence comes from uncultured Caulobacteraceae bacterium, assembly GCA_937890965.1. Taxonomy (GTDB): domain Bacteria; phylum Pseudomonadota; class Alphaproteobacteria; order Caulobacterales; family Caulobacteraceae; genus Poindextera. The sequence continues at coordinate 18,018 of CALAEG010000236.1, forward strand.
CGTCGGGGACGGGGTCGGCCATCGCCGCCTCTCTGGCCGCGGTCGGCGTCGGCACCGAGACCGACGGGTCGGTCACCGCGCCATCCTCGGTCGCCGGCCTGGTGGGACTGAAGCCCACGGTCGGCCTGGTCTCGCGCACCCATGTCGTGCCCATCTCGCACAGCCAAGACACGCCGGGGCCCATGGCGCGCAGCGTCAGGGACGCCGCCATCCTGCTCACGGCCATGGCCGGCGCCGATCCGGCCGACCCGTCGACGGCGCAGGCCGACACGCACGCTTGCGACTATGTCGTCGGGCTCGAGGCTGCCAGCCTGACGGGCAAGCGGCTCGGCCTTCTCAGCTTCGCCGCCAGCCTCTCGCCGACGGTCGACACGGTGTTCGCCGAGGCGGTGGCGCTGTTGAAGGGGCAGGGCGCCGAGGTGGTCGAGCTTGCCGACTACAAGCCGCCAGCCGAGTTGCGCGCCAATGAGCGCGCCGTCCTGCTGAGCGAACTGAAAAGCGACCTCAACGCCTATCTCGCCACCACGCCGGCGGCGGTGAAGACGCGCACCCTGGCCGATCTGATCGCCTTCAATGGCGCCAGCGCGCGGGAGATGGCGCTGTTCGGCCAAGATTTCTTCGAACAGGCCGAGGCCACGACGGGGCCGACCGACGGGGCCTATCTCAAGGCGCGGGCCGACGGCTTGCGCCAGGCCGGCGCGGAGGGGATCGACAGGCTGATCGCCGAGCACCGGCTCGACGCGCTGATCGCGCCCAGCTACGGGCCGGCCTCGCGGTTCGATTTCGCCGCTGGCGACCACATCGCCAGCCGCTCATCGCACCTGCCGGCCGTGTCCGGCCATCCGCACCTGACCGTGCCCATGGGCCAGGTCCAGGGCCTGCCCGTCGGCCTCTCCTTCATCGGCCCGGCCTGGAGCGAGGCCGTGCTGCTGGCCCTGGGCTACGCCTTCGAGCAGGCGGCCCAGGCGCGCAGACCTCCGACCTACATCGCGTCCCTGGAGACAACGCCGCAGGCGGCGCAGGCGACCGCGCCAAATGCCTGATCGGCCAGTGGTTGCGGGATCAAGTCCCAGGGGTGACGCGGGGCGCCAGATAGGCATGCAGGGCCGCGACCACCTGGGCGCCCTCGCCGACGGCGGCGGCGACGCGTTTGACCGAGCCTGAGCGCACGTCGCCGATGGCGAAGGCGCCGGCAAGGCTGGTCTCGAGCGGAGGCCGGCCCGCCTCGGCTTCGGCGCCGGTCGTCACGAACCCCTTGGCGTCGAGCATTACGCCGGATCCGGCCAGCCAGGCCTCATCCTCGGCGTAGGCGCGGGGCTCGCCGAAGCGGCGGAGGCGTTCGAGCTCCGCGTGGGTCAGCGTCGGGAACCGCTCCTCGCGGCGCACGTCGAGTATGGAATTGGTGGGCTCGGCCATGCCGCCAAGCCTAGGCCGACGAGGCGCCGCAGACCAAGCTCAACCGTGGGCGCCCTCCCCGGCAACGCCGAGTGCTCAGTAATAGCGCGGGATGGGTCCCACTTGCGGGGTCATGCGGTCGGAAAGATCGAACATCACCTCGTCGATGTAACACCAGCCCCAGCCTTCCGGCGGGTCATAGCCCTCGATGATCGGATGGTTGGTGGCATGGAAATGCTTGGTCGCGTGCTGGTTGGGGGAGTCGTCGCAACAGCCGACATGGCCGCAGGTGCGGCAGATGCGCAGGTGCAGCCAGATGTCGCCGCTCTTCAGGCACTCCTCGCAGCCCTTGGCGCTGGGGGTGACCGTCCGGATGGTTCCCAAGTGGGCGCAGTCGCTCATGCCTCGCCTCTGCTCAGCCAGTCCAGGATCGCCGGGTTTTCCTCGCGCGGATAGGCGTGGCTGAGGTCGGCGATCTCGCGATAGGTGACATTCGCGCCGGCCGCGGTCAGGGCCTCGTTGGCGCCGCGCGCGACATCGATGGAGAACATCCAGTCCAGCGCCCCATGCACCAGATAGATGGGCAGACCTGTGATCCGCTCGGGATCGGCCATCTGGGCGATCATCGGGTGGAAGGAGGCGGAGACCGGGGCGAGATGTGTGAAGGGCGAGCCGGCCTCCAGGCCGCTGACATAGGTGAAGGTGCCACCGTCGCTCATGCCGGTCAGCAGCAGGCGCCGCTCGTCGAGGTTCCAGCCCCGGCGCGCCAGATCGAGGATGCGGGCGAGGTTGGGGGTGTCGCCGTCCGGCCCGGACAGCGCCCAGGTGGGGCCGACGGCGGTGGGGGCGATCAGGATGGCGCCCTGGCCGCGGGCGTCGCGCAGCCAGCTCCACAAAAAGCCGCGCCCGTTGCCGCCGCCGCCGTGCAGGGCCATGACCAGCGGCCATTTTCGCTCGGGCGTGTAGTCCTCGGGCACGTACATGGAAAAGCCGCCGCGTCCGCCCGGCTCGTCGTCGATATGCACCAGGCCCGCACCCTCGCGCGGCTCGGCCCCGGTCAAGCGGGCCTGGAGAGCCGGGTCGTCGCGGCGAGCCGGAGCCAGGAAGAAGCGGCTGACCGGCGGCAGGCCGGCGGCGAGCGGGTAGAGCGCTTCCTGGGCGCGCGGCAACAGGCGCAAGGCGCGGAAGGCGGCCCTCAGGCCGTCGGCCTCGTCCGGCGCAGCGCGCAGGCCGTCGAAGGCGTCGAGCACTGCGTCCCTGGCCGTCTGGAGCCGTTCGCGCATCGGCGCCAGATCCTCCGGCCAGGCCTCCAGCCTGGGCCGAACCAGGCGCAGCGCCGCGTCGGGCGAACCGACGGTCTCCAGCACCAGGCCATACTGGGACGGGTTCAGGTTGCGGGCGACGAAGCCCAGCGCCTCCAGCGACCGCAGCAGCGGCGGCAAGAGCATCGTCAGGTCGTCGAGAACGCCATCTTCCAACCTGGTCTCCCGCGATCGGTTTTGCAGCCCGCTTGGCGCAGGCTAAACCTTCGCGCCATGCAAGGTCCAACCCATTGCGGTCACGCCCGCTGAGCCCGCGCTCCGACGCGGTGATCATCGGCGGCGGCCATAACGGCCTGGTCTGCGCCTTCTATCTGGCGCGGGCGGGGCTGAAGGTGCGGGTGCTGGAACGCCGCGGCATCGTCGGCGGCACGGCGGTGACCGAGGAATTCCACCCCGGTTTCCGCAACTCGACGGCCAGCTACACGGTCAGCCTGCTGAACCCGAAGGTGATCGCCGACATGCGGCTGGCCGAGCGGGGCTTGCGCATCGTCGAGCGGCCGATCTCAAACTTCCTGCCCCAGGCCGACGGCGGCTATCTGAAGCTGGGCGGCGGGCTGGAGCGCACGCAAGCCGAGTTTCGCCGCTTCTCCACCCACGATGCCGAAGTGCTGCCGGCCTATTACGACGCGCTGGAGGGGGTGGCCGAGGTGTTGCGCGACCTGGCGCTGAAGACGCCGCCAAACGCCGGCGGCGGCTTGCGGTCGCTGCTGGCGGCGGCGACGCAGGGGCGGCGTCTGGCCGCGATGCCGCTGGAGCGGCAGCGCGATACCCTCGACCTGTTCACCAAGAGCGCGCGGGCCTTTCTGGACGGCTGGTTCGAGAGCGAGGCGGTCAAGGCCGCCTTCGGCTTCGACGCCGTGGTCGGCAACTATGCCAGCCCGGACACGCCAGGCTCGGCCTATGTGCTGCTGCACCACGTGTTCGGCGAGGTGAACGGCAAGAAGGGCGCCTGGGGCCATGCCATCGGCGGCATGGGCGCGATCACCCAGGGCATGGCCGAGGCCTGTCGCGAGGCGGGCGTTGAGATCGAACTCGATGCGCCGGTGGCTCGGGTGCTGGTGGAGATGGGAACGGCGGTCGGGGTGCGTCTGGAGTCCGGAGCGGAGGTGTTCGGCGCGGTGATCGTCGCCAATGTCGGCCCGCGCATCCTCTATGAGCGGCTGATCGACGCCGCCGACCTGGCGCCGGACTTCCTCAGGCGCATGGCCGGCTTCAAGACCGGGTCGGGCACCTTCCGGATGAACGTCGCGCTGTCCGAACTGCCGGACTTCACCTGCCTGCCCGGCAAGGCGATGGCCGAGCATCACCGAAGTGGCATCATCATCGCGCCGACGCTGGACTATATGGACCGCGCCTTCACCGACGCGCGCCGGTTCGGCTGGTCGAAAGCGCCCATCGTCGAAATGCTGATCCCGTCCACGGTCGACGACAGCCTGGCCCCTCCGGGCGCCCATGTGGCCAGCCTGTTCTGCCAGCAGTTCGCCCCGGTGCTGCCGGATGGCCGCAGCTGGGACGACGAGCGGGAGGCGGCGGCCGACCTGATTGTCGAGACGGTCGACGCCGTCGCCCCTAACTTCAAAGCCGCGATCCTCGGGCGGATGATCCTTTCGCCGCTCGACTTGGAGCGAACGTTCGGCCTGGCCGGTGGCGACATCTTCCACGGCGCGCTCAGCCTCGACCAGCTCTGGGCGGCGCGGCCCGTGCTTGGCCACGGCGACTATCGCGGGCCGCTGAAGGGGCTCTACATGTGCGGGGCCGGGACCCATCCCGGGGGCGGCGTCACCGGCGCGCCGGGCCACAACGCCGCCCGTGAGATCCTGGCCGATCGCGGTCTCTTCGGGCGCATCCTCGGGCGCGGTTAGCGGGCAAGCCCATTGCCCGCACCGGCGTTTCCTGACAGGATTTTCGAAACACGTTCTTATTTGTTCGCGGACCCCATGCCCCTCACCCCCCAGCGCCGCTTCGTCACGCCCGAGCCCGACGAGACGGTCGAGCATCTCGCCGCCCGCGCCCTGCCGGGCGAGGCCCTGGAGGGCGCCGTCGAGCGCATCAAGGGCTGGAACCTGCACATCTTCGCCATGCGCCGCCCGCGCGGCCTGCTGCTCGGCAGTGACGTGGTCTTCGTCGAGCCGCCTCAGGCATGAGCGTCGCGGCCGTCCATAACGAGGCGACCATCGTCGGCGCCGAGATCGCCGGCGGCCATGACGGGACCGCCGAGATGGTGGTCTCGATCCAATATGAGAACGGCGTCACGGGGTCAGTGACCCTCGACGCCGACACCGGCGTCAGCGTCATGAAGGCGTGCGGCGCGGCCGATCTGGCGGCGCTGATCGGGCGGCCGTGGCGCGAGATTTCCAAGGGACTTTGAACATGTACGACATCCTGATCAGGGGCGGATTGGTGGTCGACGGCTCGGGCGCGCCCGGCCATCTGGCCGATGTTGCGGTCAAGGACGGCCGCATCGCCGCGGTGGGCGCGAACCTGCCCGGCGAGGCCTTGCAGGTGATCGAGGCCGGCGGCCAAGTGGTCGCGCCGGGCTTCATCGATCCGCATACCCATTTCGACGTGCAGCTGCTCTGGGACGGCGCGGCGCGGCCGGCCCTGGAGCACGGCATCACCTCAATCGTGCCCGGCAACTGCTCGCTGTCGCTGGCTCCGCTGAAGGCTGGCGACCGGGCGGGCCTGATCGGCATGTTCCAGCAGATCGAGGAATTGCCGCCGGAGGCCTTCACCCAGGCCTTCGAATGGACCTGGGAGGATTTCGCCGGCTATCGCGCGGCGCTGGAGAAGAGCCTGTCGATCAATGTCGCGCCGCTGGTCGGCCACAGCGTCATCCGGCTCTGGGTGATGGGCGCCGACGCTCAACAGCGCGCCGCGCGCCCGGACGAGATCGTCGCCATGCAGGACCTGCTGCGCGAATGCCTTCAGGCCGGCGCCGTCGGCCTCTCGACCAGCTTTGTCGATGTCGATGAAAAGGCGCGGCCGGTGCCCAGCCGCTTCGCCCAGTTCGACGAGCTGGACGCGCTTTGCGCCGTGCTCGGCGAGTTCGGCCGCATGCTGCAGATCGTCCCGGAATTCTACGACACCGACATCACCATCGCCCGCATCGACCAGCTGGCCGAGCTGTCGCTGAAGCACGGCATCCCGACTACCTTCTCTCCCGTGTTCGACAGCCATTTGACGCCCCAGGCCGCGCCGCGCCAGCTGGCCCGGGTCGCCGAGCAGTTCGCCCGCGGCGCGCGGGTCTGGCCGCAGATGCAGACCCGGCCGATCGACATCAGCTTTTCGCTGCTCAGGCCCAGCCTGTTTTTCGCCCGCCTGCCGACCTGGATGCGCACCCTGCGCCTGCCTCTGGATGAGCGGATGGCGGCGCTGAAAGACCCGGCGACGGCCGACAGGCTGGTGACGGACGCTGGTCCCGATGGCGGTGCGCGGCTGATGGGCGACCTGATCGCCCGCGGCGGCGACGCCATCCCGCCTGCGTTCGCCGGCCGCACGCTTGGCGAGATCGCCGCCGAGCGGGGCGAGGTCCCGGCCAGGACCCTGATCACCCTGTCGGTCGAGCACGGCCTGGACGTGGCCTTCCTCGCCGCCAACCGAGGCCACGACCGCACCGACCGCATCGGCCCGATGCTGGCCGATCCGCTGGTGCATATCGGCGCCAGCGACGGCGGGGCGCACATCGCCTCCTTCGCCACCTACGGCGACACCGGCTTTCTGTTCAGCGAGTATGTGCGCAAGGCGGGCGTGCTGACGCTGGAAGCGGCGGTGAAGAAGATCACCTCCGACACCGCCGCCATCTGGGGCCTGAAGGATCGCGGGTCTTTGACGCCAGGCTATGCCGCCGACATCGTCGTCTTCGATGCCGCCACCATCGGCCGGGGCGAAGAGCGGCCGGTGTTCGACATGCCCGGCGACGGCATGCGCTATGTGCGCGACTCGGTCGGGATCGACACCGTCGTGGTCAATGGCGAGGTCGCCTGGGCCAAGGGCGAATACTCCGGCTCGGCGTCGGGAGAGATCTGCGGGATTGCCTAGAGCGGGTTGAGGAAGAGGCGACCGCTCAAGCGTCGCCAAACCAAGGGAGGACGTCATGGCCGACGGCTTTGTGCTCGAAATTCCCGAAATGGTCGGCATCGCACTGTCGCCCCAGCGTAAGCCCCAGGCGGCGACCAAGGCCTGGCCCAGGGGCACGCGGATCATCTCCGCCGACAGCCACATGCTGGAGCCCGACTGCTGGGTCGACCGCTTCCCCGAGCACCTGAAGGACCAGGCGCCGCGGATGGAGTTCAAGGACGGCGGCTGGCAGCTCAGCGTCAACGGCCGGCAGATGACCCCGCCGCACATCGCCGCCGGCCTTTGCACGTCGCTGGAGTGCACGCCCGGCTTCACCGACATCGACGCGCGCCTGGCCGACCTGGACGTGGAAGGGGTCGAGAAGGAGCTGATCTTCCCGCAGCGCCTGTTCGGCCTCTACATGTTCGGCAAGATGATGAACCGGCCCGAGACCTTCGGCGCCTATAACGAGCACATCGCGGAGGCCTGCGCGGCCGGCAAGGGCCGGCTCTTTCCGGTCATGGTGCCCAACTATTGGGACCCGGCGCTGGCGAAGTCGTCGGTCGACCGTTGCCAGGCGCTTGGCGCCCACTGCCTGATGGTTCCGATCAAGCCCGGCGACGATGTCGACGACGAGCCGATCCAGTACTCCAACCCCAAGCTGGACCCGCTCTGGGATGCGGTCGCGGAGTCCGGCATCCCGCTCTGCTTCCACATCGGCGAGGCGATCCCGACCGCGGCGCCGGGAGCGGCGGGCACCTTCGTGCTGACCCAGATGCAGGGCTTTCGCCATATCTGGGGCCAGCTCACCTTCGGGGGGGTGTTCGACCGCTTCCCCAAGCTCAAGGTGGTGTTCGTCGAGGGCGGCATCTGCTGGGTCGCGTCGATGCTCCACGACGCCGACATGATCTACAATTCATTCCCGACCGCGATGAACCCCAAGCTGGCGCATCCGCCAAGCTGGTACTGGTTCAACCACTGCTATGCGACCTTCATGACCGATCCGGCCGGGCTGGAGCTCTTACATCGCATCGGCGCCGACCGGGTGATGTGGTCGAGCGACTATCCGCACCAGGAAAGCACCTTCGGCTATACCCGCAGCGCCATCCAGGCGGTGTTCGACGCCACCACGGTGAAGAACGCCCAGATGATCCTGGGCAAGACCGCGCTGGACGTCTTCGACATGAAGTAGGGGCCGGATCGCCATGTCGGCTTTCGACCAAGGCCGACCTCGCCCGTCGGTCCGACGCGGCGAGTGACAGGAAACGCTAGGTCCCGTAGTAACCCGTGCCCGGGTAGGTGCAGACGGAGCTTTCCCTTGCAGGCGTCTGAGGTTTCCCGTGCGGTGGCTGCGGCCATGTCGATCGCCTCAGCGCTCGGTTTGACAGTCGACGACGCGATCGTTCTTCAGAACTCGAACAAGCTCGCTGTGCGCCTGCTGCCTTGCGAGGTCCTTGCCCGAGTCGCACCTCTAGCGCAGCAGGTGGCGCAGTTCGAAGTCGAGCTCGCTCAACGGCTCGCCGAGACCGAGAGCCCTGTGGCAGCTCTTGAGCCTCGAGTGGAGCCGCGCGTCTACGAGCGTGACGGCTTCGTGATCACGCTGTGGACCTACTACGAACCGGTGACGCCTCCAGAGGTCTCACCAGCCGATTACGCGAATGCGCTTGAGCGGCTGCATGCCGGCATGCGGAAGCTCGATGTCACGACGCCGCACTTCACGGATCGAGTCGCAGAGGCTCAGCAACTCGTAGCGAGCCGCGACCAAACTCCGGCGCTCGCCGACGCCGACCGGGAGCTTCTCAGCAGCACGTTAAGAAGCATAAGACGAACGATCGCCGACCGCGGGGCCGCCGAGCAACTGTTGCACGGCGAGCCGCACCCGGGAAACGTGCTCAGCACGAAGAACGGGCCACTGTTCATCGACCTTGAGACGTGTTGCCGTGGGCCAGTCGAATTCGACCTGGCTCACGTCCCCGAAGCGGTCATCGAGCACTATCCGGACGTTGATCAAGAACTGCTCGGCGAGTGCCGAGGCCTCGTTCTTGCGATGGTCGCAGCGTGGCGCTGGGATGCCGGCGACCAGTTCCCGAACGGGCAACGAGCAGCCCGAGAACTCGTTAGCACTTTACGCAAGGGGCCACCGTGGCGCTCGATGTTTTGATGCGGCGATTGGCTGGTCCGTAGTCTCGCAGGACCGGTCCTGGGCCTCTGGAGCGAAATCAGCCGCCCTGCCCTTTTGAAAGGTGACCTGATCGTCCGCTAACCACCCATGTCTGACATTCGGAGAGTCCGCTTGCCGGCCGGTCGCTATGTCCCCTCCTGCACCAGCGCCTTCAATCTCATGAGAGAGAACCTGGCGGCGATCAGCCGGTGATGCGGACGGTGGCGCCCTTCAGATAGCTCATGCAGACTACGCCGTGGACGCGCTGGCCGCTGAGATTGCGGGCGACGAACTTGTAATAGATGTGGTCGCTCTTACTGCAGCTTATGCCGAACAGGGTGCGGGTCAGGTGCACGTCTGAGAGATTCAGCGCCTCGACGCTGGCCCGGGCGCGATTGCCGGCGAAGGGCCAGACATAGCCGCAACCGCTTAGGGTCAGCGAGGCGGTTGCAAGCGCGATGAGGAGCAGCGGTTTCATGGCGCGCCGCGGCTCAGGCCCGCGCCACATTCACGTTGCCGCTCATCGTATTGAGGACCAGCTCCACCTGTTTCTCGTCGGCTTCCGGTGCGCCGGCGGCCTCCAACTCGGAATTGACCCGGCCGCTCATGGTCGAGATGTCCAAGAGGGCGGCCGAGCCCCTGGCCACGCCGACCGAAATCCGTCCGGAAAAGGTCTTGGCGCGGACGCGGCCATGGTCGGCGCGGCGAACCTCGACATTGCCGGAGGCGGCGAAGGCCTCGAGGCTGTCGCCCGCCTGGCCGATCTCGATATTGCCCGACGCCGTCGTCAGCTTGGCGTCGCCGGCGGCGCTGGCAAGTTCGGCATGGCCGGAACCGGTGGTGATCCGCGCATTGGCGCCGACCTTGCCGACGCTGACCCGGCCGCTGCCGGTCTTGGCGTTGACCGAGCCGGTCGCCGAGGCGATGACGATGTCGCCCGATCCGGTGCGCACGCGGGCCTCGGCGCAGTCGTCGAGGCAAATGCGGCCGGAGCCGCTCTCGGCATTGACCTCGCCGAGGCGTCCGGTGGTCTCGATCCGGCCCGAGCCGGTGGTCAGGCCGGCCGCGCTGCCCAGGGGGCAGTGGATTTCGGCCTCGATCCCGCCGCCGAGGCCGAACAGCGACAGTCCCGACTTGTGGATCCGCACCACGACCTCGTCGCCGTTCTGATCGATTTCGGCGTCGGCTATCCAGGCCCTGGCCGTGGCGTCGCCGTGGATGGCGGTCAGCGCGATGCGCGTTTCGCCGGTCTCTTCGGCCACCAGCTTGATGCGGCCCTTGGGGATATCGACGCGCAGGCGAACGGGCGTCGGCGTCTGGAAGGTTTGCATGCGCTTGTCCTGGCTCATCGCTTCTTGGCCTTTTTGACGGGATCGTCCCTGAGCGCGAAGGCCAGGGTGCGACTGATGGAGGTGGGGACGACGGTGAGGTGGTCCTCGTCCGCAAGAACGTGGAAACGGACCGTGTAGCCCGCCCCGCCCTCGATCCGGCCCAGCCGCTCGGCCAGGTCGCGGGCGTTGTCGACCATGCGGGCCTGGCCCATCAGCCGTTTCATCTGGCCGCGAGTCATGCCGGGCAGCAGGGTCGCGGGCACCTCCTGCTCATCGGCGCCGACCAGGATCAGCACGCGCGGGGCAGCGCCCGCCCGGACCTTGTCGGCGAACCCCGTCTCGCCCTTCAGCACAGCGCGCCGGTTCCACCAGATCGAGGGGCTGGAGGCGACGAAATTGCGAAAGGACTCGGGATGGTCGAATAGCACGCCGAGCACGAAGAGGCCGCCGAGCGAGTGGCCGTAGAGGGTCTGGTCGTCGGGATCGACCGTATAGGCTGCGGCGATCGCCGGCCTCAGCTCCTCGACCAGGAAACGATAGAAGTCTCGCGAACCGCCATAGTCCTCGAGCTTGGGAAGCTGCTGGCCGGGGACCGGGCGAATGCCGGAGAGCGGCGTCGGCGGGGTCAGGTCGCGATTTCGCTGTATCAAGGGCGTGAATTCGTCATCGGCGGGATAGCCGACGCCGACCACCAGCGCCGGCTTGCCGCCCTGCAGCGCCATCATCCCATCCAGGGTCGCGGTCGTGGGGAAACTCATATTGCCGTCGGTCGCCACCACCACCGGATAGCCCGAGGGCGGCGGTGGGGTAGGGGGCTTGAACACGAAGATGCGATAGGCCCGGCCGCTGATCTTCGAGGTCATCTCGAACTGGGTCGCACCGCGAAGCAGGACCGGAGTCTGGGTAGGCATGGCGGTCTCCGCGCTCATCGCGCCCATCCCTGGACGCGCCGGCCGGGGCCGTGCTGGCGGCTGGGATGCGACGATTGAGGTCCGTCGCTCGGGGTGGCGGCGATGCGGGCGGCGGCCACCAGCCAGGTGTTGAGCGACTGTCCGCGCCGGGCGGCCAGGGCCTCGGCGCGGCCCTTCAGCGCCTCGGGCAGGCGGAGGGTGATGCGGGCTGTCGGTTCGCCGTCATCGGTCTCGAAGGCGTCGTCCGCCGGCGGCGGCGTTCGCGGGCCCTCGACCACGAAGACCGGCTCGCGGCCGATCAGGCGCACCTCGATCGAGGTTCCGGGCAGGGCCTCGGCGATCTCGGCGGCGGCTTGGCTCAGGGCGTCCATCAGGGTGAGGCGAAGCGCGGGATCCAGCGCTAGCAACAGACTCTCGGCCGCCGACCATACGTCCTCGCCGCCCACCGCGGCGGCGCGGCTGAGGTCATCGCTCAAGGATTCGACAAGGCCGGTGATGTCCATGCGCACCACTATGACATCATTATGATGTCAAGGCAACATTAGCGACAGGCGATCCCTGAGCGCCGCTGCGAGGGGTGCGACGACAATCTGTCGCAAGGATTAGTGGCCCGACGTGCGGGTGCTTTTAACCATTGCGCGGATAGCTTGCCGAAAAGACGGGGAGCATAGTTGTGGTTGGCGCCCAAAAGATCGAAGTCCAGGCCGAGACGACGGCTGGGCCAGAGCAGCCTTACACACGGTATCATCTGACGTTGATGGCCATGGTGTTTCCGGTTCAGGTGAACTGGTTCTTCAACGTCGCCGCGGGCGTATGTCTGGGGCTCATCGGCGCGCCGTTGCTTGGCTTTCTATGGGCGCTGGCATCCTGCGCGGCCGACACGATCCTGCAGCGGCTCTACCGGCGAATGCTCGCGAGTGCGCCGGCGACCGACTCCGCGGCCGGCCTGCGGCGCCTGACGGCGGCGGTGTTCATCCGCTCGCTGCTGTGGCTGTCGGCGCCGACGGCCTTCGCCCTCGCCTCCCACTCGTTGGCCGGGGTCTTGACCGCGGGCGTGACGGCCCTCGGCCTGGTGGCGACCGGCGTTTCCGCCGGCTGGACATCCAGAGGCGTCTTCACCGCGCACATCGCGCCGGCCGGCTTGGCGATCGCGGCGATGGCCTGCCTGCTGCCGCCCTTGCAGGCCGCCGGCATCTTTCTTGGGCTGGCGTCTTTCGCCGGCACGATGAGCCTGATCGCCATGGGCACGAACAAGGCCATCCGCGAATGGAGCGAGGCCGACGCAAAGACGGCCGCGGCCATGGCGGAGATGAAGCTGGCGCTGGAGCGCTCCATGGCCGCCGAACGGCGAGTCGCCATCGCGGTCGAGATCGCCGACCTGCTTGTCTACGAGGTCGACTACGTCAACCGCTCGATTTTCACCGTCGGGGCGGAAAGCCCGTTTTTCGGAACGCCCCTGACCTACGAGCAGATGTGGCGCGATCCCTATTTCGGCGTCCATGCCGACGACCGCGCCGCCGCGCTCGCCGCCTGGGAGGCCTACGAGGCCGGCGAGGCGCCTTACCGCGTGGAATATCGCCTGCGGTGTTCGGATGGCCGGGAAGTCTGGGTCAACGCCTACGCGGAAATGACCAGAGACGAGACAGGTCGGCCGCTGACCCTGGTCGGCGCGCTGCAAGACATCACCGAGCGAAAGCGCAACGAACTGGATCTGATGCACGCTCGCGATCTGGCGGAGGGATCCAATCGCGCCAAGAGCGACTTTCTGGCCACGATGGGCCATGAGATTCGCACGCCCCTCAACGGCGTGCTCGGCATGGTCCAGGCCATGGAGCGGGACGAGTTGCCCGTCCTGCAGCGAAAACGCCTCGACGTCGTCCGCAAGTCAGGCGAGGCCCTGCTCGTCCTGCTCAACGGCCTCCTCGACCTGGCGAAGATCGAGGCCGGAAAGATCGAGTTGGAGCAGGGCGAGGTCGAGATCGCGGCGAGCGCGACCAGTGCGCTGGACGCCTTCACCAGCCTCGCCGCCGAGAAGGACATCACCCTGTCGCTGAAGGTCGACCCGGCAGCCGCGGGCATCTACGGCGGCGATCCGGCCCGCGTCGGTCAGATTCTCTACAATCTGATCTCCAACGCCGTGAAGTTCACCGCCGAAGGGGCCGTCGAGGTCCGTGTCGAACGCCCCGCCGACGCGCTGATGATCAAGGTGGCCGACACCGGCATCGGTATCGCGGCCAGCCATCGATCCACGTTGTTCCAGAAATTCGTCCAGGGCGACGCCTCGACCACCCGGCGCTACGGTGGCAGCGGGCTGGGATTGGCCATCACCGACGAGCTCGTGCGCCGAATGGGCGGCGTCATCACGGTAGAGAGCATCGAGGGCAAGGGAACGACCTTCACCGTCGCCCTGCCGTTGCCACGGCTGCGCGACGAGCCGACGCCGTCGCAAGCGCTTGCGCCTGCGCCACGCGGCGAGGACACCGAGCCGTTACCCAGCCTGCGCATCCTCGCCGCCGAGGACAATCCGATCAATCAACTGGTGCTGAAGACCTTGCTGAACCAGCTTGGCGTCGATCCGACGATGGTCTCCGATGGCCAGATGGCCGTCGAGGCCTGCGGCCACGGTCGCTGGGACCTGATCTTGATGGACATCCAGATGCCCAACATGGACGGGCCGACCGCCGTGCGCCTGATCCGCAAGGCCGAAGCCGCCGCCGGCCACAAGCGCACCCCGATCATCGCCCTGACCGCCAACGTCATGACCCACCAGATCGCCGCCTACCGCGAGTGCGGGATCGACGACGTCGTGGCCAAGCCCATCGACGCGGCCCG
>CALAEG010000237.1 GCA_937890965.1 uncultured Caulobacteraceae bacterium
GGACGTCCCGGAAGACAGCCTCAGCCTAACACGCTCCCAAACAGACAAGGGGTCGCGCGGCGATTTCCGGGTAGCGTCACCGTTTCAGGCGGATAGGGCGATCGACCCCTCATCCGACCCCTTCGGGGCCACCTTCTCCCGCAAGGGGGAAGGGACGCGTTTGCTAGGCGTCGCCTTAGGCCCCAACCACGCTCCGAGGCGCAGGCCGTTATGCGCCTTCCACTCGCCCCCACGCTTTCAGCGCTTCGATCGCTTCGCGGGTCAGCCAGCCGCGCCAGTCGCGTTTGGCCTTGGCCCAGGCGGTGGCGTCGACGAAGCTCCAGTCCCAGAAGAAGAGCCAGCCGCCGTCCTCTTCCTGGGCGGCGATCAGGGCGTCGGCGGCGGGGGCGATCCGCTCGGCGAGCGGCGCGGCGAGCAGGCTCTTTGGCGTCGGGGCCAGTTCGAGCGCTGGAAAGTGCTCGTCATCGGGATCGTGGGCGACGGCCGATCGGATGACCAGTTCGCTCAAGGGCTGGCGCAGATCATCAGGAACGCCGGGCGTTTCCGCCAGACGGGCGGCGCATTTCAGGTCGTAGGCGCCCTCGATGACGTCCGTGTCCGCGATGGTGCGCCGCATCCGCGCCTCCGCCGCGTCCAGCAGCCTGGGCGGGACGTGCGGCCGATAGGCGTAGAGGTAGCCGAGAAGCTCGGCGCTGGGATTGAACCGGAAGCCGTTCCAGTTCTCCGCCAGGTCCTTCGACCAGGCCCACCACGGCGCATGCGGCGCCTCGTCGACCGCCGCGGTGATGATCGGCCAGACGCCGGCCTCCCAATCGAAGGTCTTTTCCAGCCACGCCAGCGCGGCCGCGACCATGGGCTGGCTGCCGCTGGCGTCGATGCTGCGCAGAAGCCTAAGGCCCACGCTGGTCGCGAGTGCGCTGGAGGCCGGCGAGGCCATGTCCGGCTCCAGTCCGTGACCGAAACCGCCGTCCGGGTTCTGGAACGCCGCCAGCGCGGTCAGCACCGCCTCGGCGGCTCCTGTTCCCAGGTTGTAGCGCAACAGGGCCGCGTCCAGCGCCCGCCCCTCGCCCTCGACAAAGGCGCAGGCCTTGTGGAATCCAGAGTTGGACAGCAGCACGGTCACGACGGGCCCCTTTTCCGGCCCCACCATGGAGTTGCCGCTTCAGATCGTCAAGAACAAAAGAGGAACGATAAGGTCCCCTACTCCGCCGCCGCCTTCACCAGTGCGTCGGGGAACAGGCGCTCGAAGCGGCCGAGCGCCTGGCCGTCGAGGCGGACGGACAGGCGCACGGCGCCGTCGTCCTCGTCGGCGCGGGTCAGGATGCGGCCGTGACGATAGAGCCAGGCCATGGCCTCGCCGTCCTTGGCGGTCAACATCGCCTCAATGGGTTCGCCGG
This sequence comes from uncultured Caulobacteraceae bacterium, assembly GCA_937890965.1. Classification (GTDB taxonomy): domain Bacteria; phylum Pseudomonadota; class Alphaproteobacteria; order Caulobacterales; family Caulobacteraceae; genus Poindextera. The sequence continues at coordinate 1,398 of CALAEG010000237.1, forward strand.
AATCGATGCGCTCGGCCAGGCCCTGCAGCAGTTCGTCCATGCCGGCGCCGCTGACCGCCGAGATCGGGAAGGCGGACGGCTCGCCGGTCTTCACCCGCTTGGCGCGGGCCTTGAGCACGCCCTGGTCCTCGGCCGGCAGCAGGTCGATCTTGTTCCAGGCCTCGATCAGGATCTGGCCGGCGTCGGCGCCCGCCTCCAGTTCGGCCAGCACCTTGCGAACATCCTCGGCCTGCGCCTCGGTGTCCGGGCTGGCGATGTCGCGGACGTGGACGATGACGTCGGCCTCGTTCACCGCCTCCAGGGTGGCGCGGAAGGCCTCGACCAGCTCGTGCGGCAGGTCGGAGATGAAGCCCACCGTGTCCGACAGCATGGCCGGCCGGCCATCTGGCAGACGCAAGGCCCGCACGGTTGGATCAAGTGTGGCGAACAGCATGTCGCGCGCCTCGACCTTGGAGGTGGTCAGGCGGTTGAACAGGGTCGATTTGCCGGCATTGGTGTAGCCGACCAGGGCGATGGTCGGATGCGGCGCGCGCCGCCGGGCGTCGCGTTGCAGCCGCCGGGTGCGGCGCACCTCGGCGAGCTCGAGCTTCAGCTTGGCGACCCTGGCCGTGAGCAGCCGACGGTCGGTCTCGATCTGGGTCTCGCCGGGCCCGCTCATGGCGCCTAATCCGCCGCGCTGGCGCTCAAGGTGGGTCCAGGTCTTGACCAGGCGCGAGCGCTCATAGGCCAGGCGCGCCAGCTCGACCTGCAGCCGGCCTTCGCGTGTGCGGGCGCGGCGGCCGAAGATCTCCAGGATCAGGCCGGTGCGGTCGATCACCTTGACCTTCCAGGCGCGCTCGAGATTGCGCTGCTGGATCGGGGTCAGGGCGTCGTCGACCACCACCACGTCGATTTCGGCCTCGGCGCAGCGTTCGCCGATCTCGGCCACCTTGCCCTTGCCGAACAGGGTGGCCGGCGTCGGCGCGCGTAACGGAACGAGGTCGGCGCCCTTGATCTCCAGGTCGAGCGCCTGGGCAAGGCCGATGGCCTCGTCGAGGCGCAAGGCCGGCTCGCGCGGAGTCTGCGCTGAGGCGGACGCGTGGCCGGAGGACCTGACGGGGTGAAGAACGAGGGCCGTCTCGACGGGCGGCCGATGGTCGATGCTACGAGGGTTCAATCCAGGTCCTGATCGGGCTCGGGCTCATAGAGCTGAACCGGTTGAGCCGGCATGATGGTCGAGATGGCGTGCTTATAGACCAGCTGCGACTGGCCATCGCGGCGCAGCAGCACGCAGAAATTGTCGAACCACGAGACCACGCCCTGCAGCTTGACGCCGTTGACGAGGAAGATGGTGAGGGGGGTCTTGGACTTGCGAACCGAGTTGAGGAAGGTGTCCTGCAGGTTCTGTTTCTTTTCGGTCGTCGTCGGCATGGCGCTCTTGCGCTCCTTTTGTTTCGGAAGCCAAACGCTTCCACACACGAGTTTGATCTAGGCTGGCTTTGTGGAAGGCCGCAACGGACTATCGCCTCAACGCGCGGTCGCGCGGGCGTTCTGCTCATATAGGGCGCGCAGACGCATCCCGACAGGTCCGGGCTTGCCGTCGCCTATGGCGTGGCCGTCGATCGCCGTCACCGGCATGACCAGGGTCGAGGCTGCGGTCATAAAGGCTTCCTTGGCGCTTTTGACGTCGTCGACGGTGAACGGCCGCTGGGAAACCGGAATTCCGGCCTCGGCGGCCAGGTCGATCAGGGTCTTGCGCGTGATGCCGCGCAGGATGTTGGCGTTGGTGTCGCGGGTGCGTAGCGATCCATCGGCGTCGATGATCCAGGCGTTGGTCGAGGCGCCTTCGGTAATGAAGCCCAGTTCGTCGACCAGCCAGGCCTCTTCCGCCCCGGCCTCGCGCGCCGCCTGCTTGGCCAGCGCATTGGGGAGCAGGCCGACGGTCTTGATATCGCAACGGGCCCAGCGCTGATCGGGCTGGGTGAGCACCGCAACGCCCGTGGCCGCCTTGGCGTTGGCCTTGGCATAGTCGAGGCTCTTGGCGGTCACCACCACGCTGGGCGGCGTCGACGGATGCGGAAAGGCGTGGTCGCGGCTAGCGGTCCCGCGGGTGATCTGCAGATAGACCGAACCGTCGCGGATGCGATTGCGTCGCACGGTCTCGCGCATGACCACCATAAGCGCCGCCTCGCTCATCGGCGGGCGGATGCGGATCTCCGAAAGGCTGCGCCAAAGCCGCTCCAGATGACCGTCGGCATCGGCCAGCTTGCCATCGAAGACGGCGAAATACTCATAGACCCCGTCGGCGAACTGGAAGCCGCGGTCCTCGATATGGACAACGGCCAGCCCGTGCGGCTGGTAGCGGCCGTTGACATAGGCGATCCGCCCCATCAAGCGTCTTCGTCCTCTTCCAACCGCGCGGGGGCTACGCCCAGCGACTTCAGCTTGCGGTGCAGGGCCGAGCGCTCCATGCCGATGAAGCTGGCGGTGCGCGAGATATTGCCGCCGAAACGGACGATCTGGGCGTTGAGATATTCCCGCTCGAACACTTCGCGCGCATCGCGCAGCGGCCGGGCCAGGATGCGCTCGGAGCCGATCTGGCCGACATGACCGGCGGCGGCCACCTCGGCCGGCAGCATTTCGGCGGTGATCGGCTCGGCGGGGTCGCCGGCGGCCAGGATCAGCATGCGCTCGACATTGTTGCGCAGCTGCTGGACGCTGCCGGGCCAGCCGTGCACCTGCAGGGTGGCGATGGCGTCGTCGCTGAGCTTGCGGCGCGCCAGGCCGGTGGCCTCGGCGATGCGCTCGATGAAATATTCCACCAGCTCGGCGATGTCCTCGCGCCGTTCGGAAAGGCCGGGCACGTGCACCGGCACCACGTTCAGCCGGTGATAGAGGTCCTCGCGGAAGCGGCCGGCGGCGATCTCCTCGCGCAGCTCGCGCGAGGTGGACGACATGACGCGAACATCGACCTGCACCTCCTGGTCGCCGCCGACGCGGCGAAACCGCTGTTCCACCAGGACGCGCAGGATGCGGCCTTGGGTCTCGCGCGGCATGTCGGCGACTTCCTGCAGATAGAGCGCCCCGCCGTGGGCGCGTTCGAAGACGCCGATCTTGCGCGGCCGGCCGCCCTCGCCTTCCTCGCCGAACAGCTCCAGGTCCATCCGGTCCGGGGTCATCCCGGCGGCGCCGATGCCGATGAACTCACCCTTGGATCGCGGACTGGCGGCGTGGATCAGGCGCGCGACCAGCTCCTTGCCCGAGCCCGGCGGCCCGGAGATCAGCAGCCGGCTGTTGGCCGGCCCGAGCTTGCCGATCAGCTGGCGCACCTGCTGGGCGGCGGCGGAGCGGCCGAGAAAGGTATCCGGAACGAAGGTCTGCTGGCGCAGCCGGCGGTTTTCCCGCTTCAACTGGGCCTGTTCCAGGGCGCGTTCGACCACCAGCAGCAGCCGGTCGGACTTGAACGGCTTTTCCAGGAAGTCGTAGGCGCCGCGCTTGATGGCGCTGACCGCGGTTTCGATATTGCCGTGGCCCGAGATCATCACCACCGGCAGGTCGACATCCATCGCCTTGACCAGGTCGAGCAGTTCCAGCCCGTCCATCCCGCCGCCCTGCATCCAGATGTCGAGCACCAGGAGCGCCGGTTTGCGCGCCCCAAGACTGGCCAGGGCGGATTCCGAGTCCGCAGCGGTGCGCACGCCATAGCCTTCGTCGGCCAGAATCCCCGCGACCAGTTCGCGGATATCGGCTTCGTCGTCGACGACCAGGATGTCGGCGGCCATGGGGCTGTTACTCCGCAGCGGTTTCTATCGAAGCGGCCGGTTCGGCCACCTTCAGGCGAGGCAGATTCAGCACGGCGCGCGCGCCGGGACGCTCGGTGGCGTCGAACAGCTTCAGCGCGCCGCCATGGTCCTCCATGATCCGCGTCACGATGGCCAGGCCAAGGCCCGTGCCCTTTTCGCGCGTGGTGACATAGGGCTCGATCAGGCGGTCGCGGTCCTTGGCGGGCAGGCCTATGCCATTGTCCTCGACCTCAAAGCTGAGATCATCGCCGTCGGCGACCAGCTTCACATGGATGCGCCCCTTCAGGCCGGGCTCGGCCAGCCGCCGCGCCATGATCGCCTCGCCGGCGTTCTTCAGCACATTGGTCAGCGCCTGGCCGATCATCCGCTCGTCGCAGAGGGCCGGCGCCTCGGTCAGGCATTCGGTGAGATCGATCTCGGTGTCAGGATCGACCACCCGCTGGGCGAAGACCGCCTCGCGCAGCAGTTCCGCCACGTCGACCCGTTCGAACTTGGGTGAAGGCATGCGCGCAAAGGCCGAAAACTCATCGACCATCCGGCCGATGCCGGCGACCTGGCGGATGATCGTGTCGGTGCAGCGGTCGAAGGTGTCGAGATCGGTGGTGATCTCCTTGCGGTACTTGCGCCGCAATCGCTCGGCGGAGAGCTGGATCGGCGTCAGCGGGTTTTTGATCTCATGGGCGATGCGGCGCGCGACGTCCCGCCAGGCGGCGTTGCGCTGGGCGGTGACCAGGCGGGTGATGTCGTCGAAGGTCAGCACAAGGCCGCCATCGGCGTGACCGCTGGCCCGCACCCGCAGCCGCCGGGTGTCGCGGTCGCGGACCACGTCCACCTCGGCCTCGGCGTCGCCGCCGTAGCCGGCCGCCTCGGCCACCACATCGACGAACTCCGGCGCGGCGTCGGCCAGGGGCTGGCCCTGGGCGCCGTCGACCGGCAGGCCGAGCAGGACAAGGGCCTGGCGGTTGGCGGTTGAGATGCGGCCCTCGCCGTCGAGGCTGATCACGCCGGCGCTGACTCCCGACAGCACCGAATCGATGAACTGGCGCCGCGTCTCGGCCTCGGCGCCGGCCTGGCGCAGTTCCGCCTGCTGGGTCTGAAGATCACCGGTCATCCTATTGAAAGAACGGGCAAGATCGCCAAGCTCCTCAGGCCCACGCCCCACCGTCACCCGCGCGGTCAGGTCGCCGCCGGCGATGCGGTCGGCGGCCTGGATCAGCCGTGCGACCGGACCGGAGATGCTGTTGGCCGCGGCCATGCCAACCCAGATGGCGCCGACCACCAGCAGGAAGACCGTCTCCAGATAGGAGAGTTCCAGCGCCGACTCGATCCGGCCGCGGTTGGCGGCGGTCTCGCGATAGGCGGCGAGCGAGCCCGAGGCTTCGCTTAGATTGGTCAGGATCCCATGCTCGACCGGCCGCGCCACATAGAGATAGGCGTCGCGAAACCCCTTCAGCCGATAGATGGCCCTGATCAGGTCGGTGGCGTTAAACACCGGCGCGTCGACGTCGCCGGTGTCGGCGATGCGGAAGGCCGATGGCGGTGGCGCCAGATAGGGCGGCGAGGCGTTGGACTCGGCGCGGGCCAGGATGCGGCCGTCGCGGTCGATCAGATAGGCCGCCGAAAAATCGCTGAGCGAGGCCTGCAGGGCCAGCAGGTGGCTGAATTCGATGGGCCGTTGCTGCAGGGCCGCGGCGGACTGGTTGAGGCCGTCGGCCATGCCGGCGACGTTCTCGCTGATCGACTGGTTCTGCGAGCGCAGATAGGACCGCGCCACGCTGGCCGATTTCTCGACCACGTTGCTCACCCGATGGCTGAACCAGCTGTCGACGCTCTGATTGACCAGGACGCCGAACACCAACGCCACGACGATGGCCGGCGCGACCGCGGCGGTGGCGAAGATGGCGACGAAGCGCAGGTGCAGCCGGGCGCTGGCGTCGGCGCGCTGGGCCGCGATCAGGCCGAAGACCCGGCGGACGGTGGCGACGGCCAGGGCGCCGATCAGGATCAGGTTTAGGCCCAGCACGATCAGGATGGCGCGGCTGGGCGGGCCGACCGGTCCGGTCACCGGCGCCGAAGACGCCATCCACACCGCGACGCCGACCAGGGAGGCGGCCAGGGCGAAGCCGAGGCCCAGCAGCGATCCCGGGCGCAGGCGGTCGCGCCACGCCAGACCCGGTCGGCGCGGCGGGCTTTGCGGCGGGAACGACGCGTCGGCGGCCATGGGGCGCAAGCTACGAGGGACTGTGCCCTGATTTCAACAGCTATGTTGCGAAAACATCACCGTTTGCCGCGACTCATCTCCACACCCAGGTCCTGGATCTTCTTGCGCAACGTGTTGCGGTTGAGGCCGAGAATCTCGGCGGCGCGCACCTGGTTGCCCCGCGTGGCCGTCAGCGTAAGGCGAATCAGCGGCCGTTCGATCTCATGCAGGATGCGGTCGTAGAGGCCGGCCGGCGGGATTCCGTCGGGCTGGTCGGCGAAATAGCCGGCCAGGTGCCGCTCGACCAGGCTGGATAGGGTGACGGGCCCATTGGGCTCCGCCGGCGCCGGGTTCTGATCCTGCAGTTCGCGCTCGACGATTCGGGCGGTGATCAGATCCTCGGCATAGAGGGCGCAGATGCGGCGGATCAGATTCTCCAGCTCGCGCACATTGCCCGGCCAGTCATAGGCCTTCAGCCGCTCCAGCGCCGGGGCGTCGATCGCCTTGGCCGACAGGCCTTCGCGGTGGGCGCGGAGCAGGAAGGAGCGCGCCAGGTCCGGAATGTCCTCGGTGCGCTCGCGCAGCGGCGGGATGCGCACCCGGGCCACATTCAGGCGGAAATAGAGGTCTTCGCGGAACAGGCCCTGCTGGATCAGCGCGCGCAGGTCGCGGTTGGTGGCGGCGATCACCCGCACGTTCGGCCGCCGGCCGGTGCGCGGATTGATCGCGGCCTCCGAGCCGTCGATGACGCGGGAGAGCCTCGTCTGGGCGTCGAGCGGCATGTCGCCGATCTCGTCGAGGAAGAGCGTGCCGCCGTCGGCCTCGATCAGCTTGCCGACATCGCCCTCGCCCTTGCCGAACAGCTCGGTCTCCACCCGCTCGCGCGGCACGGCGGCCAGGTTGATGACCGCGAAGCGGCCGTCGCGGCGGGGCCCCAGATCGTGCAGGGCGCGCGCCACCAGCTCCTTGCCGGCGCCCGATTCGCCGGTGATCAGCACTGTCAGGTCGGCGCTGACCAGCCGCGCGATGGTGCGATAGACCTCCTGCATCGGCGCCGAGCGGCCGATCAGCGGCAGGCGCTCGTCGCGCATGGCCCGCGCCTGGGCCTTGGTCGCCTCCGCGTCGGCGGGGCGGGCCAGGGCGCGCTTGGCCGCGGCGGTCATGTCGTCCAGGTCGAAGGGCTTGGCGACATATTCGAAGGCGCCGACCTCGGCCGCATTGACCGCGGTGAGCAGGGTGTTTTGCGCGCTCATCACGATCACCGGCAGCTTTGGCCGTTGTTTGCGGATGCGCGGCAGCACGTCGAAGACGTTCTCGTCGGGCATGACCACGTCGGTGATGACCAGGTCGCCCTCGCCTTCCGACACCCATTTCAGCAGGGTGGTGGCGTTGCCGGTGGCGCGGACCAGATAGCCCAGCCGGCCAAAGGCCTGGCTGAGCACCAATCGGATCGAGGCGTCGTCATCGGCGATGAGGATCTTGTGCTGAACCGTCATGCTTGCCGCCTTAGCTGCTCGATGAGTGGGTTTCGATTGGCAGCAGAACCCGAAAGACGGTTCTGCCGGGCTCTGACTCGAAATCGATCAGGCCGCCGTGAGCCACGATCAGTTTTGAGACAAGCGCCAGTCCAAGCCCGGCGCCGAAGCTTTTCGAGGTGACAAAAGGCTCGAACAGATGCTCGCGCAGGCGCGGCGCGACGCCAGGGCCATTGTCCTGGATTCGCACCTCCAGCGGCGCGGGGCGCAGCCCGTCGCCATTGGCCTCGCGCACCCGCACCCCGTGACGGAAGGCGGTCGAGATCACCACCTCGCCGCGCCCGTCGCCGCGCGCATGGGCGGCCTCGGCGGCGTTCTTGACCAGGTTGAGGAAGACCTGGATCAGCATGTCCTCGTCGCCGAGGGCGGCCGGCAGCGAGGGGTCGAAGGACTCGCGCAGCTCCAGTCCGTCGGCGACGCCGTTGGCGGCCAAAGCCCGCACCCGGTCCAGCACCCGGTGTATATTGACCGGCTCCCGCGCCGGGGCGACGTCGTCGGAAAAGGCTTCCATTCTGTCGACCAGCCGACGGATGCGTTCGGTCTCATCGACAATCAACTGCGCCAGCGAGGCGTCCTCGGCCTTGACGCCGGACTTGAGCAGCTGGGCCGCTCCCCTAATGCCGGCAAGGGGATTCTTGATTTCGTGGGCCAGCATGCGACCAAGCCCGATCACCGAACGCAGGCCCGGACCTTCGACCCCGCGATCGATGCCCAGCGCGCCGCCGCGCACCTGCAGGGTCAGCAGCATGGCGCCGTCGCCCAGGGGCGCCGCGGCCCCGTCGGCCTCGAACGGCGGATGGCCGAACAGCGCGATGTCGAGCCCGTGTTCGCGCACCTGCGCCTCTTCCGCTGCCGCGCGGGCCAGCAAGGCAACCAGCGGCGAGCCGGCCGGCAGGGCGTCCTTGAAGCGGCCGCGGCTGAGCAGGGCTAGGCCCTGGCCGAACAGGCCTTCCGCGGCGTCGTTGGCCGCGACGATCGCGCCCTCGGCCGAGAGGATGAAGGCCGGATCGGGAGCGAACTGAAAGGCCGCGGCGGCCAGGGTCTCGGTCGAGGTCATGGGCGTATGCGGTTGGGCTCGCAGGTTCATGCCGTCCCGACCGTCTTACTGATGCACATTTTTTGATCACCCCACTAGATGAACTTTTAGGCACTAAATGGCTCGCCGTCCAGTCTGGACATCGAAGCCGTCCGCGCCGAAACAAACGCCGATGTATTTCTCAGCGGTAATCGTGGCGGCGGGGGCGAGTTCGCGGGCCGGCGAAGGGCCCCGCAAGCCCTGGCGGCGGGTTGCCGGCCGCGCCGTCGTGCGCTGGTCGGTCGAGGCGCTGCTGAGCCTGGGCGCGGCGCCGGTCGTCGTGGTCATCGCCGATGGCGACGAGGCGAACGCCGCCGAGGCGCTTGCCGGGCTCGACGGCTGGATGACGGTCCCCGGCGGCGCGGTGCGCGCGCTCTCGGTCCAGAACGGCCTGGCGGCTTTGCGCGGCCAGCCGGACGACCAGGCCGTTCTGATTCATGACGCGGCCCGTCCCTTCGTCGCTGAAAGCCATGTCAGCGCGCTGCTTGCCGCCCTGGCCGGGGCCGACGGCGCCATCCCTGCCCTCCCCGTCGCCGACACGCTGAAACGCACCGACGACGCCGGCGCGACCATCACCGCGCCGCGCGAGGGGCTGCACCGGGCCCAGACGCCACAGGCCTTCCGCCTGGGCGTATTGCGCCGCGCCTACGCCGCCTGGCCGGCTGAGGCGGGCGAGCCCACCGACGACGCCCAGGTGGTTGAACGGGCCGGCGGGCGGGTCGTGCTGGTCGCCGGCGATCCCAGGCTGATGAAGCTGACCTATCCGGAGGACTTCGCCATGGCCGAACTCTTGGCGCAAACCGCGACCATTACCCGCGTCGGCCAGGGCTTCGATGCTCACCGCTTCGGTCCCGGCGACGGCGTCACCCTCTGTGGCGTCAGGATCGCTCACGACCGCAGCCTCATCGGTCATTCCGACGCCGACGCCGGACTGCACGCCCTGACCGACGCGCTTTTGGGCGCGATCGGCGACGGCGACATCGGCGCGCATTTCCCGCCGTCCAACCCGCGCTGGAAAGGCGTGGATTCAGGCGTTTTCATGCGGCATGCGATGGAGCTTCTCCACCAGCGCGGCGGCCGGCTGATCAATGTGGACGTCACCCTGATCTGCGAGCGGCCCAAGCTCAGCCCGCACCGTCAGGCCATGCGCGAGCGCCTGGCCGAGTTGCTCGACCTGCCCATCGACCGCATCAGCGTCAAGGCGACCACCACCGAGACCATGGGATTCACCGGCCGCGAGGAGGGTCTGGCGGCCCAGGCCCTGGCCGTGGTGCAAGTCCCGGCTTGACGGGCGCCAGCGAATGTTGGTTCTCGGCTCACATAGGTAGGGTCAGGGCATGTTCTCACTCGAGATTGAAACCAACGCGCGGCTCTTGGTGGATGAGGCGCGCGAACGCTCCTTGCGCATCGTGGCGGCGGAAAGCTGCACCGGCGGGCTGGTCTCGGCCGCGATCACCGCGGTGTCCGGTTCGTCCGACGTCTTCGACCGCGGCCTGATCACCTATTCCAACCGCGCCAAGCAGGACCTGCTGGGCATAGCCGGCGACCTGATCGCCGACTATGGCGCGGTCTCCGAGCCGGTGGTGCGGATGATGGCGGAAGGCGCGCTGGAGAACTCCAACGCCCATGTCAGCGTGGCGATCACCGGCGTTGCGGGCCCGACGGGCGGCACGGAGATGAAGCCGGTCGGCCTGGTCCATTTCGCCACTTGCCGCGCCAACCAGTCGGTGATGCACCGGGTCGAGCGCTTCGACAGCGATCTCGGCCGCGAGCAGATCCAGCTGGCCGCCGTGCAGATCGCGCTTGAGATGCTGCGCGACCGGATGCGCTAAGGCCCGCGATGGCCGCCGGCGCCGAGGTCTTCGACGAGCGGATGCAGCAATGGCGCGCCTTTCGGGCCACGCCGTGGAGCCGGCTGCGCTTCCTGATCGTCGCCCACACGCTCAGCACGACCATAGAACGGCTGGGCGGCGGCGCCTGGCGCATCCTCGACGTCGGCGGCGGCGATGGCGGCGACGTTCTGCCCCTGCCCCTCGCCGGTCACAGCGTCAC
>CALAEG010000238.1 GCA_937890965.1 uncultured Caulobacteraceae bacterium
TAAGAGTCAATTCGCCATCGTGGCGAGCAACAACTTCCTCGACATGATCTTCCTGGAATGGTGCAAGCTCTTCTGGGACAGGTCCGGGAAGCACCACTGGGCGAAGATCCTCCCCGATTCATCGAGCTTCATGGACCGTGTGCTGGGCGCGACAGCGATGGATGCTTGTGAGTTCGAGGCTCTGGCCAAATCCGTCGCGCACTACCGCGACAAGGAGCTGGCGCACGCCGACATTTACGACGTGATCGACATTCCCGAGTTAGAGGCGATCATTGAGAGTACGATCTTGCTCTACGAAAGCCTGCGCAGCGAGTGCGGCCAGGAGCCCACGCCCGTTGCCCCTTATGACCTTCGCACGACTGTTCAGCTCGAGATCGACGCGGGTCGGCTGAACTTCACCGCCCTCTCACGGACCCCTGAATAAGGTCTGGATTCCGGACTGCCGCCACCGTCCGCTTCTGGCGCACTTTAGCCTCTTCAGCCGGACGGAGTGGGGTGTGGTTCCGGCGTGCGTTTTCTCAGGCACTCGCTATACCCCCACAGCCTCGCTCTCCAGAACGAAAAAAGAACATTGCGTCACGGAACAAAGCATGTACATTTCCCTGGTGCGGGGCGTTCCCGGTTTCGGCGGGGGGTTCTCGGACATGGGCTCGAAGAATCGTGGGATAAGGACGCCTTCAATGACTCAACCGGTGTTACGGCTCGTGGGACGCGACGAAGCGGACAAGCAAAGGGCGTTGGAAGCGGCGCTCGCACAGATCGATCGGGCCTTCGGCAAGGGCTCGGTGATGAAGCTGGGCGACAAGGGCAAGATCGTCGAGATCGAGTCGGTGTCGACGGGCTCGCTGGGGCTCGACATGGCGCTAGGCATCGGTGGCCTGCCAAAAGGTCGGATCGTCGAGATTTACGGCCCGGAATCCTCCGGCAAGACAACACTCGCCCTGCACGTTGTGGCCGAGGTCCAGAAGGCCGGCGGCACCGCGGCCTTCATCGACGCCGAGCACGCGCTCGACCCCTCTTACGCGCACAAGCTGGGCGTAAACTTGGACGACCTGCTGGTCTCCCAGCCCGACACCGGCGAACAGGCGCTGGAGATCACCGACACCCTGGTGCGCTCGGGCGCGGTGGACGTGATCGTCATCGACTCGGTGGCGGCCCTCACCCCCCGCGCCGAAATCGAGGGCGAGATGGGCGACAGCCTGCCCGGCCTGCAGGCCCGGCTGATGAGCCAGGCCCTGCGCAAGCTCACCGCCTCGATCTCCAAGTCCGGCACCCTGGTCATCTTCATCAACCAGATCCGCATGAAGATCGGCGTCATGTACGGCAGCCCGGAGACCACCACCGGCGGCAATGCGCTGAAATTCTACGCCTCGGTGCGGCTCGACATCCGCCGCATCGGTTCGGTCAAGCTGCGCGACGAGATCGTCGGCAACAATGTCCGGGTCAAGGTGGTCAAGAACAAGGTGGCCCCGCCGTTCCGCGAGGTCGAGTTCGACATCATGTACGGCCAGGGCATCTCCAAGCTGGGCGAGATCATCGACCTGGGCGTCAAGGCCGGCGTGGTCGAGAAGTCCGGCTCCTGGTTCTCCTACAACAGCCAGCGGATCGGCCAGGGCCGCGACAATGCGCGTGAGTTCCTGAAGGCCAATCCGGACATGGCCGCCGAGATCGAGAAGGCGGTGCGCGGCAATGCCGGCGTCATCATCGAAGAGCTTCTGGTCGGCGCGCCGGTGGAAGAGGACGAATAGGCTTCTTTTCTTAGCCTGAAGGCCGGGCGTGGCTTAAACGGCTTGGCGAAGCGGCGCGCCATTTCTATATGGACGCGCCATTCGTCGGAACGCCAATGCCCAGCCTGAACTCCATCCGAAGCGACTTCCTGACCTATTTCACGGATCGCGACCACAAGCTGATCGCCTCTGCGCCCCTGGTGCCGCAGAGCGATCCAACGTTGATGTTCGTCAACGCCGGGATGGTGCCGTTCAAGAACGTCTTCACCGGGGCCGAGCGGCCGCCCGCGCCCCGGGCGACCTCGGCGCAGAAGTGCGTGCGCGCCGGCGGCAAGCACAACGACCTGGACAATGTCGGCTATACCGGCCGTCACCAGACCTTCTTCGAGATGCTGGGGAACTTCTCCTTCGGCGACTATTTCAAGGAAGGCGCGATCGAACTCGCCTGGGAGATGATCAACAAGAACCTGGGCCTGCCCCGTGACCGGCTGGTGGTCACCATCCATCCCCAGGACGAGGACGCCGCCGACCTGTGGAAGAAGATCGCCGGCTTCGGCGACTCGAGCATCATCCGGCTGGAAGAGAACTTCTGGTCGATGGGTGACACCGGCCCGACCGGCACCAATACAGAAATCTTCTACGACCACGGCGATACCGTGCCCGGGGGCCCGCCCGGCAGCCCCGAAGAGGATGGCGACCGTTTCCCCGAGATCTGGAACCTGGTCTTCATGCAGTGGGAGCGGTTCGCCGACGGCTCGCAAAAGGACCTGCCCAAGCCGCAGATCGACACCGGCATGGGCCTGGAGCGGGTGACCACCGTGCTACAGGGGGTCACCACCAACTACGACATCGACCTGTTCAAGACCCTGATCGAGGCCAGCGTCGACCTGACCGGCAAGAAGGCCGAGGGTGAGGCGCGCTTCTCCCACCGCATCATCGCCGACCATCTGCGCGCCTCGGCCTTCCTGATCGCCGATGGCGTCTCGCCCTCCAACGAGGGCCGGGGCTATGTGCTGCGCCGCATCATGCGCCGCGCCATGCGCCACGCGCAGCTGCTCGGCGCGCAGGACGCGCTGATCTGGCGGCTGACCCCCACCCTGGTCGACCAGATGGGCGCGGCCTATCCGGAACTCGGACGCGCCAAGGCGACCATCGAGGAGACGCTGCGCCAGGAGGAGGAACGCTTCCGCCGCACCCTCGGCCGCGGCCTGGCGCTGCTCGACGAGGCGACCGCCAGCCTGCGCGAAGGCGACGTGCTCTCCGGCGACACCGCCTTCAAACTTTCCGACACCTATGGCTTTCCCCTCGACCTGACCGAGGACGCCATCCGCGCCCGCGGCCTCAGCGTCGATCACGCCGCCTATGACGCGGCCATGGAGCGCCAACGGACGATGGCGCGGGAGAACTGGACCGGATCGGGCCAGACCGCCCAGACCGCCGAATGGCTGGCCCTGCGCGAACGGCTGGGCGCGAGCGTCTTCACCGGCTACGACCATGTTGAGGACACCGGCAAGTTGCTGGCCCTGGTCGCCGACGGCACCGTCGCCCCGGCGGCGGAGGTCGGCCAGACCGTCCAGGCCCTGTTCGACCGCACGCCCTTCTATGCCGAGAGCGGCGGCCAGGCCGGCGACCATGGCGACGCCGCTTGGCCCGGCGGCCGGGCCGAGGTGCTCGACACCCAGAAGCTGGCCGGCGATCTGCATGTCCATACCCTGAAGCTGACGCAAGGCCGGCTTGGCGCCGGCGAGGCCGTCTTGCTCAGCGTCGATCCGGAGCGGCGCCTGCGCACCCGCGCCAACCATTCCGCCGCCCACCTGGCGCACGCGGCGCTTGGCCATGTGCTGGGCCCGCACGTGGCGCAGAAGGGCCAGCTGGTCGACGCCGAACGCATGCGCTTCGACTTCGCCCATTCCGGCCCGCTGACCGATGACGAGGTCGATCGCATCGAGGCGGAGGTGAATGCGGTCATCCGCCAGAACCTGCCGGCCAAGACCGAGGAGATGGCGCCGGAGGCGGCCATCGCCGCCGGCGCCGTTGCCCTGTTCGGCGAGAAGTACGGCGACCGCGTGCGCGTGCTCGAGCTCGGGCGCGCGCTGACCCCCGGCAGCGACGCCGCCTATTCGGTCGAGCTTTGCGGCGGCACCCATGTGGCGCGCACCGGCGACATCGCGCTTTTCAAGATCATCTCCGAGGGCGGGGTGGCCGCCGGCATCCGCCGTATCGAGGCCCTGAGATCGGAAGAGCGTCGTGTAGGGAAAGAGTGTAGATCTCGGTGGT
>CALAEG010000239.1 GCA_937890965.1 uncultured Caulobacteraceae bacterium
CCAGCCCGCCGGCCAGCGCGATCTGCGCCTCGGCGGCGTGCGTCACGCGCTCGCCCAATCTGGTCGTAACGCGAAAGTCAAACGGCGTACCCTCGACCGCGCGGACCTCGCCGGTGGGCAGGATACGCTCGTTGACCGGCGTGAAGGCGTCGGCGTCGATCTGCAGCTCGTGGTCCAGCACCTCGCCCGCGCCCTCGCCAGCGAGGTTCCAATAGGCGTGGCTGGTCAGGTTGATGAGGGTCGGCCGGCTGGTCGTGGCGGCGAAATCCAGGCGCAGCGCGTTGTCGGGACTTAAGCTGTAGATCGCATCGACCCGCAGCGCGCCGGGAAAGCCCTGGTCGCCGTCGGGACTCTCGAGCGAGAGGCAAAGACGGTCGCTCGAGGCCGCCTCGACCGTCCACAGCGCCTTGTGAAACCCGCCATCGCCGCCGTGCAGGGTCTCGCGCCCGCGGTTGCGCGACAAAAAATAGGTGACTCCGTCGATGAGGACTCGCCCATCGGCGATCCGGTTGGCGCAGCGGCCGATCAGGGCGCCCAGATAGGACGGATTGGCCAGGTACGCATCCAGGTCGGCGAAGCCCAGCGCCACGTCCGCCAGCCGCCCGGTCCGATCCGGCGAGAACACCCGCTGGATGACGCCACCGAATGTGAGGATGTCGACGGCGACGCCGCCCGCGCTCTCCAGCCGATGACGCTCGACGACGCGTCCGTCGGCCAGGGTTCCGAAAATCTCCATCGCCTCCATCAATTCGCGCCCGCCGCCACCGTCAAGCTGCAGCGCGCGGCTTGTCTCCTGGCCGGGGCGGGTATTTGGTCGATGGCGCATGCAGACCGCCTCATCGACCTTCGCCGTCCCGTCGCGGGAGCCTGTTTCGCCGGCGCAGGTCAGGCGCCGGTTCCGCGACCGGTTCGGCGGGAGCCCGCGCCTCTTCCAGGCGCCGGGACGGATCAACATCATCGGCGA
The DNA here is from genome assembly GCA_937890965.1 of uncultured Caulobacteraceae bacterium. GTDB lineage: Bacteria > Pseudomonadota > Alphaproteobacteria > Caulobacterales > Caulobacteraceae > Poindextera. The sequence continues at coordinate 965 of CALAEG010000239.1, forward strand.
ACACACCGACTATAGCGGCGGCCTGGTCATGCCGGCGGCCATCGACCGGCGCTGCCTGATCGCCGCGGCGCCAAACGGGGCGCGGACGCTGAACGTGGTCGCCGGGGTCTTTGCCAGCCAGGCCCAGGCCGATCTCGACGTGCTCGCGCCCACGCACAGCTGGATGGACTATGTCGCCGGCGTCGCCGCGGTGCTCATCGCCGATGGCGTGGCGGTCCCGGGCGCCGACCTCTGGATCGAGAGCGACGTGCCGATCGGCGCCGGGGTCAGCTCCTCGGCGGCGATCGAGGTGGCTGCCGCCCACGCGCTGCTGGCGCTGGCGGGTCACAAGGCCGACGGGGTGCAGATCGCGCGCTGGGCGCAAAGGGCGGAGAACGACTTTGTCGGCATGCCCTGCGGGATCATGGACCAGTTCGCCTCGGCCAACGGCGTGGCCGGCGGGGCCATGCTGCTCGATTGCGCGACGCTGAAAGCCGAGACCGTTCGGCTCCCCGACCAGGCCAGCTTTCTGCTGGTCGATTCCATGGTCCGCCACGCCCATGTCGAGGGCGAATACCGCGCCCGCCGCGAGGATTGCGAGACCGCCGCGCGCCTGCTGGGCGTCGCCATGCTGAGCGAGGTCACCGAGGCCGAGCTCGCCGCCGCGCTGGCGCGCCTGCCGCCCGGACCGGCGAAGCGCTGCCGCCATGTGGTGCGCGAGAACGGCCGCGTGCGCCGCGCCGCCGAGGCGCTGGGTCGCGGCGACCTTGTGGCGCTGGGCCAGTTGATGAACCAGTCCCACGCCAGCCTGCGCGAAGACATGCAGGTCAGCACGGTCGAGGTCGACCGGCTGGCCGCGATCGCGCAACAGACGCCGGGCGTGTTCGGGGCGCGGATGATGGGCGGCGGCTTCGGCGGCTGCGTCATCGCCCTGGCCGATGCCGCCAGGGCCGGCACGGCGAGCGAAGCCATCCGGACCGCCTATGCGGATGTGATCGGCAAGTCGCCGGACGCCTTCGTCTGCCGGGCGGTCGCGGGCGCCGGCGAGATCGTCGCATGAGCGGCAAGCGGCCGGAGCGGCGGCTCAACCTGCTGACCGGCGACTGGGTGCTGGTCTCGCCGCAGCGGCTGGTGCGGCCCTGGCAGGGCGCGGTCGGCGGAGCCGCGGCCGGATCCGGCCGTCACTACGATCCTGACTGCTATCTCTGCCCGGGCAATGCGCGCGTCGGCGGCGCGCGAAACCCGGCTTACGGGGGCGTCTACGTCTTCGACAATGACTTCCCCGCGCTTCTGCCGCCGGACAACGAGGCGGCGGCGTCGCCCGATCCCCTGCTGGTTTCGGAGCCGCAGTCGGGCGCCTGCCGCGTGGTCTGCTATTCGCCGGACCACAGCCAGACCATGGCGAAGATGCCGGTGGCGACCATCCGCGCGGTCGTCGACGCCTGGACGGCTCAGTTCATCGACCTCAGCGCGCGGCCGGACATTGGCGCGGTGACCATCTTCGAAAACCGCGGCGAGATGATGGGGGCGAGCAATCCGCATCCGCACGGCCAGATCTGGGCCACCTCCAGCGTCCCGAACGAACTGGCGCGGGAGGATGCGCGCCAGCGCGCATGGTTCGAGGCGCATGGCGAGCCGCTGCTGGCCGCCTATCTGGGCCGCGAACTGGCGGCGGGCGAGCGGATCGTGATGGAGAACCAGGCCTTTGTCGGCCTCGTGCCCTATTGGGCGACCTGGCCGTTCGAGACCCTGATCCTGCCCCGTCGCGCGGTGAGCGGCCTCGACCGGTTGAGCGACAGCGAACGCGACGCCCTGGCCGACCTGCTTAGGGAGCTGACAGGCGCCTATGACGCTCTCTTCGCCACCGCCTGCCCCTATTCGATGGGCTTTCACCAGCGGCCGTCGAAAGCGGCCGACGACGCGCACTTCGTCATGCACGCGCATTTCTATCCGCCGCTGTTGCGCTCCGCGACGATTCGCAAATTCATGGTCGGGTTCGAGATGCTGGCCATGCCGCAGCGCGACCTGACGCCCGAGGACGCGGCGGCGCGGCTGCGGGCGGTGGTCGAGGGGAGGGACGGGTGAGCGACTCGTGAGCGACTTGCTGAGACTGGACGGCGGCGGCGAGACTCTGTTGCTGCAGACGCGGACCGGCCCGCCGCGGCTGGCCTATTGGGGCGAGCGGCTGCCGCTCACCCTCGACGAGGCGGCGCTGGCAATCCTGGCCGAGCGCGCCGTGTCGCACGGCATGCTGGACGGCGGTGAAGGGCTCGGCCTCTTTCCCGAGGCCGGCCAGGGCTTCACTGGCCATCCGGCGTTCGAATGCCATCGCGACGACGGCGGATTCGTCACCCAGCTCGCCCCGGTCGAGGCGACGCAAGGCGTCGATAGCGCCACGATCCGGCTGGCCGACGCGGCGGCCGGCGTCGAGGTTGTGCTGACCGTCGCGATGGACGCCGAGACCGGCGTGGCGGCTTTTTCCAGCCGGATCGGCAACCTGGGCGCCGCGCCGCTGCATCTCGACTGGGTCGCCGCCGCGGCCCTGCCGGCGACGCACGACGAGGCCCTGGTCTTCGACGGCCGCTGGGCGCGCGAGTTCCACACCGTGCGCCAGCGCATCGCCACCGGCCTGGTGGTCAAGGAGAACCGCACCGGCCGCACCTCGCACCATTCGCCGCCCTTCATGGTGCTCGGCGAGCCAGGCTTCGGCGAGGACCATGGCGAGGTCGTCGGCCTGCACTTCGCCTGGAGCGGCGACCATCGGCTGCTGGTCGAGCGGTTGCGCGACGGCCGGCTGCAGGTCCAGGCGGGCGAGCTGTTCTGGCCCGGCGAAATGACCCTGGCCGCCGGCGAAACCTATGAGACGCCGCGCCTCTATGCCACGCGATCCGGCGGCGGCCTGAACGGCCTCTCGGCGCGCTTCCACCCGTTCGTGCGGCGCCGCATCCTCGGCGACCGGCTGACGGCCAAGCCGCGGCCGGTCAACTTCAACACCTGGGAGGCGGTCTATTTCCGCCACGAGATGGAGGAGCTGAAGGCGCTGGCCGACGCGGCCGCGGCCGTCGGCGCCGAGCGCTACGTGCTGGACGACGGCTGGTTCAAGGGCCGGCCGAACGACACCAAGGGGCTTGGCGACTGGACCGCCGACCCGGTCAAATACCCGAATGGGCTGGGGCCGCTGGTCGATCACGTGCGCGGTCTCGGCCTCGAGTTCGGCCTTTGGGTCGAGCCGGAGATGGCCAATGCCGACTCCGATCTGCTGCGGGCGCATCCGGACTGGATCCTTGGCGTCGCCGGCCGCGACCAGCCGCTCGGCCGTGGCCAGTACGTGCTCGACCTGACCCGGCCCGAGGTGTCCGACCACATCTTCGCCTGCATCAGCGCGCTCTTGAGCGACCACGCCATCGGCTACCTGAAATGGGACATGAACCGCGACCTGACCCATCCGGCCAGCGCCGGGCGGCCGGCTAGCCATAACCAGACGCGGGCCGTTTACGCCCTGATCGACCGCATCCGCGCCGCTCATCCCGGAGTCGAGATCGAGTCCTGCGCTTCCGGCGGCGGGCGCGCCGACTACGAGATCCTGCGCCGCACCGACCGGATCTGGACCTCGGACTGCAACGATCCGATCGAGCGCCAGCAGATCCAGCGCGGCTTTTCGATCTTCTTCCCGCCGGAGGTCATGGGCGCCCATGTCGCGGCGGCCGTCAATCACACCACCGGCCGCCGCACCAGCCTGGACCTGCGCGCGCTGACCGCCCTGTTCGGCCATTTCGGCATCGAGGCCGATGTGCGGGCCTTTTCGGAAGCCGAACTGACTGCGCTGCGGGACTGGATCGAGGTCTACAAGGCCCACCGGGCGCTGATCCATCACGGCCAGATCGTGCGCCAGACCTATGCCGATCCGGCCGCGGTTGCGACCATGGTGGTCGATGAGACCGGCGCCCTGGCCAGCTTCGCCCAGCTGGACACCGCAACCTATGCCTCGCCCGATCCCTTGCGCCTGGTCGGCCTCGATCTGGACGGCCTCTATCGCGTGCGTCTGCTCAATCCGCCGCGCCCGCCAAGCTCGGGCATGAAGTTCGCGCCGGCCCTGACCTCCGGCGAGGTCGTCGAGGCGACCGGCCGATTGATCGAGACCATGGGCCTGCCGCTGCCGATCCTGCGCGCCGGCGGTATCGCCGTCTTCCATCTGGAGCGCATCGGCCAGGTCTAGGTTTGCGTACCTGGCCGAATTGGCGATTCCCGCTATAGGTGACGCCACCTCATCACCGAACGAGGCGCCAATCAGGAGCGGTCGATGGCCGATGGCGAAATCAATCTGCGCGAGGGCCTGATCAAGTCGGGCAAGGACGACTTCATCGCCCAGCTCCATGAAGAGCGGCCGCTGTGCAGGGACGTCAACGGCTTCTGGATCGCCAGCCGGTTCGAGGACGTGCGCGCCATCCTTTTGGACTATGCGCGCTTTTCGTCGTCCGCCATGAGCGGCGGGGGCGGCCAGGCCGGCGCCATGGGGATCGGCTTTCCGCTGCTGACCGACGACCCGCCGCGCCATTCCGTGCTGCGCGGCCTCTTGGCCAAGGCGTTCACTCCGGCGGCGATGGAGGCGATGCGCCCGGCGATCGAGCAGCTGGCCAACGACCTCGCCGCCGCCATCCCGACGGATGAGGAGATCGACATCGTCGAGGCGATGACCACGCCGCTGCCGGTCGCCGTCATTGCCGGCATGATGGGGGTGCCGAACGAGCGGGCCATGGACTTCAAGCGCTGGTCGAACGCCATCATGGGCATTCAGGACAATCCGTTCGAGGGCGAGCGGATCCGTATGCTGATGGAGTTGCGCGCCTATTTCAGCCAGCTTTCCGCCGAACGCCGCGCCAGGCCCGGCGACGACCTGGTCAGCGCCCTGACCCGGGTGGGCGACACGACCGAGACCCTGACCGACGACCAGGTCGTCGGCTTCTGCATCCTGTTGATGATCGCCGGCAACGAGACCACCACCAACCTGCTCGGCAATCTGCTCAACCGGCTTGCCGAGGCGCCCGACGACTGGGCCGCCATGCGCAGCGATCCGAGCCTGATCGAGGCCGCCATCGAGGAATCCCTGCGCGTGGACTCGCCGGCGCAAATGATCATCCGGCGCGCGACGGAGGACGTCGTCCTCGGCGCCGAAACCATCAAGGCCGGCGATCGGGTCCTGGTCTATCTCGCCTCGGCCAATCGCGACCCGAGCCGATGGGACGATCCGGCCAATTTCGAGCTGGCGCGCGAGCGTGATCGCCATGTCGCGTTCGGCCATGGGGTGCACACCTGCATCGGCGCGCCCCTGGCGCGGATGGAGGCGAAGGCGGCGATGACTTCGCTGGTCGCGCGGTTCGCCTGCATCGCCCGCGGCGCGGAGCGGGGCGTTCGCCTGCCCGGCGGGCTGCTGTTCGGATTTCGCTCCCTGCCGGTCGTTTTCGGCTAGGCGTCGCGATGTCGGCCGCCAGGATGAGACCGCGGATGCGGATCGTGCTGTTGGGCGCGGTCCTGTTCGGCTTGGCTTTCAGCCAGCGCGCCTTCGCCGCCGCTGGCGCCGCGCCCGCGCCGACGTCGCTGTCCGCGGCGCAGCTGAAAAAGCTCGACAACCTTCTCGCCGATGACGGCATCGATCAGAACGTTCCGGCCGTCATTTTGACCCGGCTCGGCCTGTCGCAGCGGGTCGTCAAGCAGCTGGGTGTCGTCGACAAGGAAACGAGCGATCTCCACGCCTATGCCAGGCTTCGCGACGGCGGAGTCCTGTTCACCTTTGTCGACTATTCCAAGACAAAGCTGGCCTACACCTACCGCCTCGACCCGGCCTTCAAGGTCGTCGCCTCGGTGGCCATGGCCAAGACCGTCGCGTCCGACATCGCCAATCCGGAAGCCGGCGCCAAGGCCGAACTGGCCTATTGGGCCCAGGTCGCCGACCAGCTCTAACCCGCGTTCCGCCTCAAGGCGCGACGCCGAGGCGCGCCAGGCCCGCCTTGGCGTCTTTGTTGGCCGGATCGATGCTGAGCGCCGCGCGATAGTCGGCGATGGCCTTCGCGCGCGCGCCGCTCTTTTCGTAGACCATGGCGCGATTGTTGTAGGGCAGGACAAAGCGCGGCGCGAGCGCCATGGCCTGGGTGTAGTCCGCAATCGCCTTGTCGAGCTGGCCCTTGCGCCCATAGGCGAGCCCGCGATCGTTATAGGCGAAGGCGTTGCCGCTGTTGTTGTAGGCGGCCTCGGTGTTGGACTTCAGCGAGATCGACCGGGTGTAGTCGGCGATGGCCTGGTCGTAGAGGCTCTTGGCGTAGTAGCCGAGCCCTCGATTCATGTAGGCGTTGGAGTTGTCGGGGTTCAGCGCCAGGGCCTGGTTCTCGTCGGCGATGGCCTGGTCGTTGAGGCCCTTGTTGTTTTCGGCGAAGCCGCGATTGTCGTACTCCGCCGACAGTTTCGCGCCCGTATCGTTTCCCGATTTGATCAGGGCGGTGCAGCCCTGGATGGTTTGATCATCGGTCGCGGTGGGGCTGGCGCACCAGTCGGTCTGGGTCTGCGCCCAGGCCGGAAGCGCGATCAGCGCCAGGGTCAGGGCCATCAGCAGTCTGCGCATGGGGGTCTCGCCTTCGCCAATCGGGACTGGTTTTCGACAACGCGCCTGGCGGCCGCGGATCGTCACGGCCAAGCTCGTAACCTTGTCGTCTGGCCGGGTCGCCGTCAATCGGCCCGCCGTGGACGCCGATAGTGCGTGCCGACCGCCGGCCGCCAAGCTAACCTGGATCCGGGCGGATGGCCGCCCGCTGCCGCACGGAGCTCGCTTGATGTCCCGCCTTAAGTTCGGCGCCTTCCTGGCCCCCCACCATCCGATCGGCGAGCATCCGATGCTGCAGCTGCGCAGCGACCTCGCCTTCGCCGAACAGCTGGACCGGCTGGGCTTCGACGAATTCTGGTGCGGCGAGCACCATTCCACCGGCTGGGAGGTGATCGCCTCGCCGGAGATGTTCCTGGCCGCCGCCGGCGAGCGCACCCACCGCATCCGGCTGGGCACCGGGGTGATCTCGCTGCCCTATCACCATCCCTTCAACGTCGCCCAGCGCATGGTGCAGCTCGACCACATGACCGGGGGCCGGGTCATTTTCGGGTCCGGCCCCGGCGCCCTGCCGTCAGACGCCTTCGTGCTCGGCATCGACCCCATGGTGCAGCGCGACCGCCAGGACGAGGCGATCGGCGTCATCAAGCGCCTGTTCGCAGGCGAGCGCGTCACTCAGGAGAGCGACTGGTTCACCCTGCGCGACGCGCGCCTGCAGCTCTTCCCGCTGCAGGAGGACCTGCCGTTCGCGGTCGCCTCCCAGGTCAGTCCTTCGGGCATGACGCTCGCCGGCAAGTACGGCGCGGGCGTGCTCTCCATCGGTTCCATGTCGACGGCCGGCCTTATGGCGCTGCCGACCCAGTGGAGCTTCGCCGAGGACGCCGCCGCCAAGGCCGGCCGCACCGTCGACCGCAAGAACTGGCGCGTGGTCATGACCTGGCACATCGCCGAGACCCGCGAACAGGCGCGCATCGAGGCCCGCGACGGCCTGATGCGCTGGCACAACGAATACAATGTCGGCACCCTGATGCGGCCCGGCGCCGCGCCCTACAAGACGCCGGACGAGGCGGTGGACCTGACCGCCTTTTCCGACGGCGCCGCCTCGGTGATCGGCACGCCCGACGACCTGGTCAAGTCGATCCGCTCCATCCTCGAACTCAGCGGCGGCTTCGGCACGGTGATCGGCTTCGCCCACGACTGGGCCAACCGCGAAAACACCGCCAAGAGCTGGGACATGGTCGCCCGCTACGTCATCCCGGAGGTGAACGGCCTGCTCGAGGGCTACCGCACCTCGCGCCAATACGTCATCGACCACCGCGAATCCTTCGAGCGCGCCGGCCAGGCGGTGATGAGCAAGATCATGGGCAATGAGAAGGCCGCCGCGGCCTTGCAGGAAACCATGCGCGCGCGCACCGCAACCACCGGCGGCCACACCCCCGACCTGGAAAAGGCCAAGCGCGAGGCGGGCGCGCCGAAGTAGGCCTCGCCTTAGGCCGCCAGCACGGTCGCCAGGCTCTCGCTCAAGGGAACCACGCCTTCGATCTCGATCACCGGGCAGGGGAGGCGGCTTAGCCATGCGCGGGCGTTGGGCAGGTTCTGCACCGGGTATTCGCCGGTTTCGTAGCCTTCAGCAGCGGCCATGAAGTAGCGGTTGGACTCGTACTGGCTGCCGCCGGGATCGATGTTCGCGCCATAGCGCTGGCGTTCCCGCGCCAGCAGCCGGGCGATGCGCGCCTCCTGCGGGATGTGCAGAAAGACGACCAGATCGAACAGGGCCATCACCTCGTCGTCCCAGCGCAGCAGCGAGCCGGACAGGGCCCAGCGCTCAACGCCGGCGATCGCCGCGGTGAACATCGCCCAGCGCTCCGCCGGCTCGATCCGGTGCACGAAAGGCGGCTCGCTCGGCGCCCAGGCGAAATCGTCGGCGTCGAGATGCTTGGCGCCCAGCGCCTCGGCCACCGCCGCGCCCAGCGTGGTGGTTCCGGACCCGGAGGCGCCGGTGATGTGGATGCGGCGCGGGCTCAGCTGAGCATCGGTTCCATCTGCGGGTCGCCCTTCTGCATCGCCCGGCGATAGGCCGGCCGTTCGCCGATGCGCTTCAGATAGGCCAGGATGTTGGGAAAGCCGGACAGGTCGCGCGGCGCAAACGCGCGCATGGTGGTCAGGCCGAAGACCATGATGATGTCGGCGGCGGTGAACTCTTCCCCCGCGAAATAGGGAACCTTGCCTAAGCGCTCCTCGATCAGCGTCCAGGGGCGCTCGGCCCGCGCCCGCATGAACTGAGCCCGCGGGCTCTCATCGGCGGCGTCCCTCGGCGCGCCCGACTGGCTGGGCAGCATCGAGGCATTGGCGAAGTGGAACCAGAACAGGTAGTCGGCGAAGTTGGGCGCCTCGGGCCCGACCGCCAGCCGGCCATGGCCGTACTTGCCGATGATATATTCCATGATCGCCCCGGACTCCGGCAGCACCACGTCGCCGTCGGTGATGATCGGCGCCGTGCCGATCGGATGCAGCGCCTTGTACTCCGGCGGGCCCATGCCCCGACCCGGCGGGACGCGATCGTAGCGCTTCAGTTCGTAGGGGATGCCCAACTCTTCGCAGAGCCAGACGATGCGCTCCGACTGCGAGACGCCGAGATGGTGGACAGTCAGCATGGCTGAACCTTTGACGATGTTGGAGTGGACGCAAGAAAGGGCAAGCGAGACCCCAGAAGCCTATGGGTTCGCCCGGGCCATGTACAATCCTTCGCTGCCGATCACCGTCTCCAAGGACGGCGTGGCCTTCTTCAACCACGACGCCTTTCTGGGCGGCTTCGCGCCGGACGTGAACATGGCCGACCGGGAATTCATGTTCGCCGACCAGGTCCCGCTTGCCGTCTCGGTGTTCAGCCTGCCGATCACCAACCCAGCCTGGAAGCTGAAGCCGAGCTGGTATCTGGTCTCATCGAACGACCAGGTTCTCCCGCCCGATGTCGAGCGGATGTACGCCAAGCGCATGAAGGCGGTGACGGAAGAGGTGGCCGGCAGCCATGTCGCCTTCATCTCGCACCCGGACATCGCCGCGCACATCATCGAGGAAGCGGCCAAAGGCGCCGGCGCGCCGAACTAGAGGCGGCTCAGGTCTCGTCGGGAGGCGGCAAGGCTGACAGTCGATAGGTGAAGGTCACCTCGAGCGCGCGGTTGGCGATCGTCTTCGGCGGCAACTGGACGTCCAATTTCGGCGCGCCGCCGGGCGCCAGCATCGCGGCGCGGGCGCCGGCATAGAGGCCGCGCGCCTGGTCCGGGTCGAGCGTCACGCCCTGGCGCAGGAGGTCCATCTTGGCGGTGCGATAGAGCTCATTGATCGTCCTGTTGAGCGTCAGGTCGGCGATCTCATGAAACCGGCCGCGCAGGGCGTCGTCGTGCAGCACGCTTCTCAGCAAGCCGGCCGGGAATGTCCTGACCGCGCGGCCGGCCATGCCCAGCCTTACGGTCAGGTCCAGGTCTTCCGAGCCGTAGCCTTCGAAGGTCTCGTCGTAGCCGCCGACGGCATCGAAATCCGCGCGCGCGACCACCAGCACGCCCATGAGCGGATAGGGGCGGACTTCCGGCACGAGGTAGGACCCCGGCTGCATGAGGCCGCGCACGACCTCGACCAGTTCGCGGGCCACGATCACGTCGGCATCGACCATCAAGAGCCAGGGGGCGCTCGCCGCCGCGACACCGAGGTTCCTGGCCTTGGCCGCGTTGAAGATCGGGCGTTCGCCGACCTGGACGACCCGCGCGTCGGGATGGTTCGCGCGCACCCAGTCGCCGGCCTGTTCGGGGCAGTCGTAGTCGACGACGATCACCTCGCAGTCGGGCAGCGCCAGCATATAGGGCAGGGTGAATTTCAGGTGCTCCAGCCGGCCCTTGCAGGTCGTGACCACGCTGATGAGGGGCGCCATGCTTTTCGGGCTTTGGCTAGGACGGCCGCTTGCGCCGCGCCAGAGCCGCCAGCCCCAGCATCGCCGCGCCGAAGACGGCCATCACCGAACCCCAGACCAGGTCGATGTTCAGGCCGGCGGAATGGGCGGAGAGTGTCGCCGGGTCGCCGGTCAGGCCGTAGCCGGCGACCAGGACGCCGATGGCCAGGAAGAGCAGGCCGATGGGCAGGCGCACGTCGAAGGGCATCGATGGCTCCTAGCGGAAGATGAGGTTGAGGACGAGGACGGCGGCCAGCACGATGACGCCCAATGTGACCGGCTTCAGATACCACGGCCCGCGCTCGGCGGCGATCCTGGGCGTCAGCGAATAGACCAGCCCGGCCAGCTCCGCCTCGGGTTTCGGCCGGCTGATCAGGCTGACCGCGACGGTGACGACGAAGCAGGTGCTCCAGGCCCAGATGGCGGTCCAGAAGTTCTGCGCCATCTCGCTGGGATAGACGTGGGTCACCGCCAGCCAACCGCCCTTGACGCCCGCCACGTCGTCCAGCGGCAGGGTCAGGCCATGGTGCAGGGCGCCGGCCAGCATGCCCGCGGCCAGGCCGGCGAAGGCGCCGTGACCGGTCGTCCGCTTCCAGAACATGCCGAGCAGAAAGGTCGCGAACACCGGCGCGTTGACGAAGGCGAAGATCAGCTGGATCAGGTCCATGATGTTGTTGAAGCGGCTGGCCAGGTAGGCCGCCCCGATCGAGGCGAGGATCCCGACGGCGGTGGTCAGGCGGCCGACCGCCAGATAGTGCCGGTCGGGTGCATCTCGCCGGATATAGGCCTGGTAGATGTCGTAGGTCCAAACCGTGTTGAAGGCGGTGACATTGCCGGCCATGCCCGACATGAAGCTGGCCAAAAGCGCGGTCAGCCCGACGCCCAGCATGCCGGTCGGGAAATAGCGCAGCAAAAGGTTCGGGGTGGCCAGGTCGTAGTCCAGCTCCGGCCGGCCGCGCGCGTCGAGCATCGGCTTGCCGGTGGCGGAATCGATCTTGATCGGGATGACGCCGGGCTGGTGATGGGCGATGGCCGCGACCGCGCCGGGCGTGCTGGCAGCGCTGACGGCCCGGTCCGGCGCCGAGGTGAGCGCGATGGCGATCAGGCCGGGCAGGATGACCAGGAAGGGGAAGAACATCTTCACCCCCGCGGCGATCAGCGGCGTGCGCCTGGCCGCCGACATCGAGTTGGCGACCATGGCCCGCTGGACCACCAGGAAGTCGGTGCACCAGTAGCCGAACGACAGCACGAAGCCCAAGCCCATGGTCAGGCCGAACCAGTCGACCCCCAGCCGATTGGTCGAGGCGTGCGCCATGCCGGCCCAGGCGTGGGTGTAGCTGGGCCCCAGCGTCGTCTGCAGCCCCGGCCAGCCGCCGACCTGTTTCAGGCCCAGCCAGACCAGCGGCGCGAAGCCGGCGACGATCAGGAAGAACTGCAGCACCTCGTTGTAGATCGCCCCCCGAAGCCCGCCCATATAGATATAGACCAGCACCACCAGGGCCGCGGTCAGCACCGCCATGTGGAAGATCCAGGCCGTCGGCAGGCCCAGCCGCGCGAACGGCGCGTCGAACACGTGCAGGGTCTGGATCAGCTTGGCCATTGCGTACATCGAGATGCCCGACGAGATGACGGTCATGATCGCGAACGTGATGGCGTTCAGCGCCCGGGTCTTCTCATCGAAGCGCATGCGAAGGTATTCGGGCGCCGAGCGGGCCT
>CALAEG010000240.1 GCA_937890965.1 uncultured Caulobacteraceae bacterium
GCAAAGGCAAGCTCTCCGATTACGGCGTGCAATTGCGCGCCAAGCAGAAGCTCAAGGGCTATTACGCCAACATGTCGGAGCGGCATTTCCACGGCATCTACGACGAGGCGCGGCGACACAAGGGCGACACCGGCGCCAACATGATCGGACTTCTCGAACGCCGACTCGACACCATGATCTACCGCGCCAAATTCGTGCCGACGGTGTTCGCCGCGCGCCAGTTCGTCAATCACGGCCACGTGCTGGTGAACGGCAAGCGGGTGAACATCGCCTCGTACCGCGTCAAGACCGGCGATGTGGTCTCGGTGCGCGAACGCTCGCGCAACATGGCCCTGGTGCTGGAAGCCATCCAGTCGGCGGAACGCGACATTCCCGACTATCTGGAAGTGGACGGCAAGGGCCTGTCGGCCAAATTCATCCGCGTCCCGGAACTGGCCGAAGTGCCCTATCCGGTGAAGATGGAACCCAACCTGATCGTCGAGTTCTACGCCTCCTGATCCTCCTCCGGAGGGGGAGGGGGACCGCCGCGCCTCGGCGTTTCGATTCAGATCATAGGTTTTCTGGAGGCGGGCGCGGCCGGCATGGCACCCCCTCCACCACGCTGCGCGTGGTCCCCCTCCCCTACGGGGGAGGACTAAGCGCGGCGGCCTCCCAGGCCTTGAATTCCGGCGTTTCCAGCAGGGCCTCGGCATAGGCGCCGGCGGCGCCCTTGTCGCCGTAGTCGCTTGGCAGGATGCCATAGCTGCGCAAGCGGGTGGCGACCGGGGTGAAATAGGCGTCAGCGATCGACCAGGCGCCGAGCAGGAAGGGGCCGTCGCCGCCGAAGCGGCCGCGCAGGTCGTTCCACAGGGCGACGATCCGGCGCAGGTCGACATGGGTGGCCTCGGACAGCTCGACCTCGGTGGTCAGGCTCAGATCCATCGGGCATTCGCCGCGCAGGGACGGAAAGCCCGCATGCATCTCGGCCGCCGCCGCCCGGCCCAGCGCGCGCCGCACGGGGTCGCTCGGCCAGAGCTTTGCGTTCGGAAAGCGGTCGGCGAGGTATTCGCAGATGGCCAGCGAATCCCAGACCACCGTCTCGCCATCCTTCAGCACCGGCACCTGGCCGTTGGGCGAGCCGGCGGCGCGGGCCTTGGCTTCGGTTTGCGTCGTGCGCAGGTGGATCAGGGTCTCGGTGAAGGCCTCGCCCGTGTGCTTCAGCACAAGCCACGGCCGCATCGACCAGCTCGACCAGACCTTATCGCCGATGATGATTTCCATATGGGGTTCCTCCGCGGGGCCATAACGCTTATGGCGCGCGTCCGGCGCCATCGCTAGGGTCGGGGCGCGAACAAAACGAACGGTTTGGCATTGGGGGGCGCATTGAGCGAAGCCGTTACGCCGGCGGTGGCCGAGGCCGGCGCCTTGGGCCTTGAGTCCCCGCCGCTGTTTCCGAACACCTATCGCAGCTGGGTCCTGGCCCTGCTGATGATCGTCTACACCTCGAACTTCGTCGACCGCACGATCGTGGCCATACTGGGTCAGGCGATCAAGGTCGACATGAAGATCTCCGACGCCCAGCTCGGCCTCCTGGGCGGTATCGCCTTCGCGGTGCTCTACACCACGCTCGGCATCCCGATCGCGCGGCTGGCCGAGCGGCACAATCGGGTGACCATCATCTCGATCTGCCTGACCATCTGGTCCGGCATGACCGCGCTCTGCGGCCTGGCCGCCAACTTTCCGCTGCTGATGCTCTGCCGGGTCGGCGTCGGGGTTGGCGAGGCGGGGTGCTCGCCGTCGGCCCAGTCGCTGATCGCCGACTATTACGCGCCGGAAAAGCGCGCCACGGCTTTATCGATCTATTCCTTCGGCATTCCGCTGGGTTCGATGATCGGCGCCGTCAGCGGCGGTCTGATGGCGCAGTATTTCGGCTGGCGCGCCGCCTTCATGATCGTGGGCCTGCCCGGCGTCCTGCTGGCCATCCTGGTCAAGCTGACGCTGAAGGAGCCGCCGCGCGGCCTTTCCGAGCCCGGCGGGGCCAGGCTGGCCGCGCCGGCGCCCTCGCTGTGGACAGTGGCCAAGCAGCTGTTCGGGGCGCCGTCCTTCCGGCACATGGCGGCCGGGGTGACGCTGGTCTCGTTCGCCGGCTACGGCATCGGCCAGTTCTCAGCCCCCTATTTCGTGCGCCGGTTCGGGCTGAGCTATGCCGAGGTGGGCCTGGTGTTCGGCCTGATCGGCGGCATCTCGTCCGGTCTCGGCACCGTGCTTGGCGGCTATGTCACCGACCGGGCCGGCCGCACGGATCGGCGCTGGTACGCCTGGACCCCGGCGATCGGGGTGGCGATCGCCGCGCCCATCTACCTGGCCGCCTATCTGCAGGAGAGCTGGATCGCCGCGGCGGCCATCCTGCTGGCGCCGGGGATCTTCGGCTACACCTATCTGGGTCCGACCTGGGGGGTGATGCACAACCTGGTCGAGCCGCGCGCCCGGGCCTCGGCCACGGCGCTGCTGTTCTTCGGCCTGAACCTGATCGCGCTCGGCGGCGGGCCCTTCTTCACCGGCCTGGCGATCGATCTGTTCAGCCAGCACCTTTTCCAGGCGCAGGGCCTTGGCGATTTCGCCACGCTCTGCCCCGGCGGCGTCGCGGTTCACGCTTCACTCAGCCAGGCCTGTCACGCGACGCTGGCGACCGGCACCCGCTACGGCATCGTCCTGACCATGATCGCCTACGTCTGGGGCGCGCTGCACTATCTGCTGGCCTCGCGGCGGATCCGCCAGGACCTGGACGCCGCGGCGACCCGGATGGCCGCAGCGACCTAGCCGGGGTTGACAGGCGCCGGGCGCGCTCCCATGCCAAGCCCATGATCCCTCGCTATTCCCGCCCCGAGGCCGTGGCCATCTGGTCGCCGCAGGCCAAGTTCAAAATCATGTTCGAGATCGAGGCCCATGCCGCCGACGCCATGGCCGAGATCGGGACCATCCCCAAGCTGGCCGCCGAGACCATCTGGGAAAAGGGCAGGGACGCGCTCTGGGACGTCGACCGCATCGACGAGATCGAGCGCGAGGTGAAGCACGACGTCATCGCCTTCCTGACCCACGTCACCGAGATCGTCGGGCCCGAGGCGCGCTTCCTGCACCAGGGCCTGACCTCATCGGACGTCAACGACACCACGCTGGCCGTGCAGCTTGCCCGCGCCACCGACCTCTTGATCGAGGACGTCGATCTGGTGCTGGCGGCGCTGAAGAAGCGCGCCTTCGAGCACCGGTTCACGCCCACGGTCGGACGCAGCCACGGCGTCCACGCCGAGCCCACCACCTTCGGCCTGAAACTGGCCGGCCACTATGTCGAGTTCCAGCGCGCGCGGCGCCGGCTGGAGACCGCGCGGGCCGAGATCGCCGTCTGCGCCATTTCCGGCGCCGTCGGCACCTTCGCCAATGTCGATCCGCGCGTGGAAGCCCATGTCGCGGCCAGGCTCGGCCTGGAGATCGAGCCGATCTCGACACAGGTGATCCCGCGCGATCGCCACGCCGCCTATTTCGCCGCGCTGGCGGTGGTCGGCGCCTCGGTTGAGCGGCTGGCGGTGGAGATCCGCCACCTGCAGCGCACCGAGGTGCTCGAAGCCGAAGAGGCCTTCGACGCCGGCCAGAAGGGCTCGTCGGCCATGCCGCACAAGCGCAACCCGATCCTGACCGAAAACCTGACCGGCCTGGCGCGCCTGGTGCGCTCGGCGGTGGGGCCGGCGCTGGAGGACGTGGCCCTGTGGCACGAGCGCGACATCAGCCATTCCTCGGTCGAACGCGGCATAGCGCCCGACACCACCGTGCACCTGGATTTCGCCCTGCGGCGGCTGGCCAGCGTGGTCGAGCGGCTGGTGGTCTATCCGGAAAATATGAAACGCAACCTGGATCGTCTGGGCGGTCTGGTGAACTCCCAGCGCGTGCTCCTGGCCCTGACCCAGAAGGGCGTCGCCCGCGAGACGGCCTACGCGGCGGTGCAGAGGAACGCCATGAAGGTCTGGCGCGACGAGGGCAATTTCGCCGAGCTGCTGATGAGCGACCCGGACGTGCGCCCGCACCTGAGCGACGCCGAGCTAAGCGAGCTGTTCGACCTCGCCTATCATTTCAAGAATCTGGACGCCTTGTTCAAGCGGGCGTTCGGCGAATAGACGAACGGGTAAGGGGCGAGCGCTACTCGCCCGACTGCAGCTGGCCGCGCGCGACGGCGAGCAGTTCGTGCAGCTTGCCGCGGACCTGGCCTTCGGTGACCTTCAGGCCGGCGCCGACCAGGTCGCCAAGGACGCGGCGGACCACGTCCTCCTCGTCCGGCGCGGTGACTTCGGAGCGGACGATGGCGGCCGCATAGTCTTCCAGGTGTTTTTCTTCCAGGCCCATCAGTTCGCCGGCCCAGAGGCCGAGCAGGCGGTTGCTGCGCGACTTGGCCTTGAACTCAAGGGCTTCGTCCTGAGCGAACTTCCGCTCATAGCCCTGTTCGCGATCGTCGAAGGTGGTCATGCTCACGCCCAAAAGCTCTACTCGCCCTGTGTCCATAGGTGACCCCGAGCCCGGGATCAATGCGAGGGCTCGTCGGGCGGCTCCAACAGCTTGTGGAAATTATAGTAGTTCACCACCCGATCGCCATCCTCATTGGTGGTCAAAACGTCGGCAAGCCGCCGATTCCAGATGATTTCGTCCGGCAGATAGGAGTGCCGGGCATAGATGCGCTGGGCGAAAATCTCATCGACGCCGCTCAGCGCCACCACGATTTCGGCGCTGTCGGCCTGCAGCGAGTCCGCCGTCGCGCCGAACAGCGGGCTGGTCTCGTCGATGAAATGCATCAGCGTCCAGGTGAGCGCGAACATCGGCTGGCGGGCGCGCACCAGCTCCAGGGGCTGAAACCGCCGCATATTGTGACCCTCGACCGTGATCACCTCGCCGAACAGGTTCACCGAGGCCTCGGCCTCCAGGATCTGGTTGCCGCGCTGGTTGGCGGCGCGAAACATCAGGGCGGGCACCCCGTTGAAGGGCGTGATGACCGCGATGCGGCTGAACAGCACGCGCGCCGTCGGCCGCGACACCCGCGAGAAGATCAGGCCGGTGGCGAGGGCGACCATGCCGAGGCCGGTGAAGGCTTCCGCCGTCATGACGACGTTGGCGTAGAGGCTCTTGGGCGTCATCACGCCATAGCCGATGGTCGAGATGGTCTCGACGCTGAAGAAGAAGTTGTCGATGAACGCGTGCGGGCGGGCGTTGGCGACCCCGCCGGGGTCGAGCCAATAGAGGCTGGCGAAGAGCAGGTTCAAGCTCAGATAGGTGCTGATCAGGCAGACGTAGAAGACCCACCAGGGAATGGTCAGCACCCAGTGGTAGAAGTCGCGCAGGCCGCCGCGCTCGACGCCGATGATATGGATGTCCTTGCGGCTGGCGCTCACGTTGGAAAAGCGTGGCCTGGACGCCGCCTCGGCCTCCGCCCTGGTCTCGGCCTTTTGCGCCGCCCGTCGCGCCTTGCGTGGTTTCGCCGCCATAGCCAGCCCCCTTCGGCGGGTTATAAGGCCCCGCCGCCATTTCTTTCAGGTCCGCGCCGCCTTACATTATCGAACGTCGAGTCGGACGGGCCGGACGCGCCCCGCCTCGAGGAGAAGACCTTGAACCCATGACCCGCCGAAAGAAGATCTACGAAGGCAAGGCCAAGATCCTCTACGAGGGCCCGGAGCCCGGTACGCTTATCCAATATTTCAAGGATGACGCCACCGCCTTCGACGGCAAGAAGAAGGCCTCGCTCGAAGGCAAGGGCGTCATCAACAACCGCATCAGCGAATATATGATGACGCGGCTGGGCGCGATCGGCATCCAGACCCACTTCATCCGACGGCTTAACCTGCGCGAACAACTTATTCGCGAGGTTGAGATTATCCCGCTCGAGGTTATCTGTCGAAACATCGCCGCCGGCTCGCTGTCGACCCGTTTCGGCCTGCCCGAGGGCCAGGTCCTGCCGCGCTCGATCATCGAGTTCTGCCTGAAGGACGACAAGCTGCACGACCCGATGGTGGCCGAGGAGCACATCACCGCCTTCAACTGGGCCTCGCCCCAGGAAATCGACGACATCATGGCCATGACGCTCAGGGTCAACGACTTCCTGTGTGGGGTGTTCTCGACCGTCGGCATCACCCTGGTCGACTTCAAGATCGAGTTCGGGCGCCTCTGGGAGAACGATTTCGCCCGTGTGGTGCTGGCCGACGAGATAAGCCCGGACTCCTGCCGGCTGTGGGATTCCACCACCAACGAAAAGCTGGACAAGGATCGGTTTCGCCGCGACCTGGGCAATGTCATAGAGAGCTATACCGAGGTGGCGCGGCGCCTGGGGATCATGAAAGAGATGCCGACGGTGATCCAGGGCGGCCGCCCCTCGAACGACGACGACCACCGCGCCTCCAACGACGACGATAAAGAATGAGAGCGACGGTTCACGTCTTCCTCAAGCCCGGCGTGCTCGACGTTCAGGGCAAGGCGATCGAGGGCGCCCTGCATGGCCTGGGCTTTCCCGGCGCGTCCGATGTGCGGGTGGGTAAGACCATCACCTTCGATCTGGCCGGCGACGACCCGGCCAAGGCCGAGACCGAGGTCAAGTCGATGTGCGAGCGGCTTTTGGCCAATACGGTGATCGAGGGCTATCGGGTGGAGATCGGGTGAAAGCCGCCGTCATCGTCTTCCCCGGCTCCAACTGCGACCGCGATTGCAAGACGGCGATCGAGCGGACGACCGGGGCCGAGGTCTCCATGGTCTGGCACGGCGATACGAGCCTGCCGGACGGGCTGGACCTGATCGTCTTACCTGGGGGATTTTCTTACGGCGATTATCTGCGCTGCGGCGCCATGGCCGCACAGTCGCCGGTGATGCGGGCGATCAAGGCCGAGGCCGGACGCGGCACGGGCGTCCTGGGCGTTTGCAACGGCTTCCAGATCCTGTGCGAGGCCGGCCTGTTGCCCGGCGCGCTGCTGCGTAACGCCGGCCTGAAATATGTCTGCACGGCGGTGGCGCTGGACGTGGTCAACAGCCAGACCCGCTTTACCGCCGCCTACCGCGACCGGCGCGACGTCTCGATGACCGTCGGCAATGGCGAGGGCAATTATTTCGCTGACGAGACGACGCTGGACCGGCTGGAGGGCGAGGGCCAGGTCGTGTTCCGCTATCGCGACAATCCGAACGGCTCGGCCCGCGACATCGCCGGCATCGTCAACGACCGCGGCAATGTGCTGGGCATGATGCCCCACCCCGACCGCGCCTTCGAGGAAGAGCTCGGCTCATCCGACGGGGCCCTGCTGTTCCAGAGCGTGCTCGCCAGCGCTTGATCCGGTGAAGGTTACGGAGCACCCGCCGCGCGCGGTGGATGCGTGGCCTTCCAGTCCATCGCCTTGCGCACCCGGTGCTCGACGCTGGGATGGTCGTAGAAGATGAATTCCTCCAGGTCCGACGGCGACGAGGCGCGGTATTCGATGGTCTTGACCAGCGCCTTGGCCAGGCCATCCGGCTCGTTGGCGTGTTCGAGCGAGAATGAATCCGCGGCGGACTCAAAGAAGCGGGTCTCGGTGTTGAGGATCGGCGTCGCCAGCAGGCTCAAGGTCGCGAAGATCAGATAGACGATCGGCAGCCCGGCCGAGTCGGCGACGCCCGCCACCCCGTCGGCCCCCAGCCAGACGCGGACAAGCGGAAAGAGCCAGAGCACGCCCAGGGCCGCCAGCGCGGCCATCACCGCACTGAACAGCGTCCCCCAGACCACGTGGTGCAGCACATAGTGGCCCATCTCGTGGCCGACCACGCCGCGCACCTCGGCCAGGTCGGCGCCCTTGGCGAACATGGTGTCGCTCAAAGCCACCCGCGCGGTGCCGAACAGGCCCGCGACATTGGCCGTGTATCGGTTCGACTGTTTCGAGCCGTTGTAGACATAGATCTTGTCGGTCGGCACGCCATAGGCCTTGCCCATGGAGACCACCAGATCGCGCACCGGCCCCGGCGGCGCCGGGGTATAGTGGTTGACCAGGGGCTCGATCATCGCCGGCTGCGCCCAGGCGCCGAACAGGACGAAGGCGCCGACGACAAGGCCAGTCCACAGCGGCCAGGTGCGCGGCGCATGCCGCACCAGCGCATAGAGGGCGACGAAGAAAAGGCCGACCACCGGCAGCTGGACCGCGAAGACGATGGCGCTGTCGGCGACCGCGCCGATCCACGGTTGGCTGGTCAGACCGTACTGACCCTCCCGCCACCAGTCGGCGTAGCTGTCCCAGGGCAGTTCCAGGATCCAGTCCAGCACCATGAAGATCACGCTTAGGACGAAAGAGACCAGCAGCGGCCGCGGCTTGCCGCGCTCCAGTCCGGCCTTGGCCTTTTCCAGTACGCGCGACCTGGCGATCAGGACGCAGACCACCACCGTCACCAGCCAGCCCCAGAGCAGCAGCCAGTGGCCGCCCTGGGTATAGGCCGTGGCCTTGGCGTGGGCGGCCGGAGACAGTTCGGCCAGATAGGCCGCGGTGGCCGCGGCCGGATCGAAAGACGCCATTGGTTTGCCTCCCCAGGGTTTGAAATAAGCGACAGCGCGTTCGATCGCGCAAGCGGGCCGCGCGCCTATCGCCTCGCCCGACGATCCCCGCTAGAAGCCGGCCATGACCGACGATTCCGCCCCGTCGATGGCCGAACTCGCCCTTGAATACGGGCTGAAGGCCGACGAATACGACCTGATCGTCAAGCGCCTGAACCGCGAGCCCAATGCGCTGGAGCTGGGCGTGTTCAGCGTCATGTGGTCGGAGCACTGCTCCTACAAGTCCAGCCGCAAACACCTGGCCAAATTTCCCACCAAGGGGCCGCGCGTCATCCAGGGGCCGGGCGAGAACGCCGGGGTGGTCGATATCGGCGATGGCCAGGCCTGCGTCTTCAAGATGGAAAGCCACAACCACCCGAGCTTCATCGAGCCCTATCAGGGCGCGGCGACCGGGGTGGGCGGCATCATGCGCGACGTCTTCACCATGGGGGCGCGGCCGATCGCGCTGCTCAACGCCCTGCGCTTCGGCGATCCGTCGCACCCGAAGACCAAGCGGCTGGTGGCCGGCGTGGTCGCCGGCATCGGCGGCTATGGCAACTGCGTCGGCGTGCCCACCGTGGCCGGCGAGACCAATTTCCATTCAGGCTATGACGGCAACATCCTGGTCAACGCCATGTGCGTCGGCCTGGCGGACGCCGACAAGATCTTCTATTCCGCCGCGCCGTCGGCCGGGTTGTCGGTGGTCTATTTCGGCTCCAAGACCGGCCGCGACGGCATCCATGGCGCGACCATGGCCTCGGCCGCCTTCGACGACGATTCCGACGAAAAGCGCCCCACCGTCCAGGTCGGCGATCCCTTCGCCGAAAAGCTGCTGATCGAGGCGACGCTGGAGCTGATGGCCTCGGGCGCGGTGGCCGCCATCCAGGACATGGGCGCCGCCGGCCTGACCTCGTCCTCGGTCGAGATGGCCGGCAAGGGCGCGGTCGGGGTCGAGCTCGACCTCGACGCGGTGCCGCAGCGCGAAGAGGGCATGACAGCCTATGAGATGATGCTGTCGGAGAGCCAGGAACGGATGCTGGCGGTGCTGAAACCCGGCCGCGAGGCGGACGGCCAGCGCATTTTCGAGAAATGGGGCCTGGACGCCGCCGTCATCGGCCAGACCACCGACACCGGCCGCATCGTGCTGCGCCACAAGGGCCAGATCGTCTGCGACCTGCCGCTGGCGCCGCTGACCGAGGATGCGCCGCTCTACGAACGGCCCTGGACCCAGCCGCCGGTGGCGCCGAAACTGACTCCGGCCGAGGTTCCGCCACCCGCCGACTACGGCCAGGCGGTGCTGCGGCTGATGAGCTGCCCCGATATGGCCTCAAAGCGCTGGCTCTGGGAGCAGTATGATCGCCACGTCATGGCCGACACCCTGGCCGAGAGCGGCACCGCCAGCGACGCCGGCATCGTACGCGTGCATGGCTCGAAAAAGGCGCTGGCGCTCACCTCCGACTGCACCCCGCGCTATGTCCAGGCCGATCCTTACGAAGGCGGCAAACAGGCGGTGGCCGAGGCTTGGCGCAACCTGACCGCCGTGGGCGCCGACCCGATCGCCATCACCGACAATCTGAATTTCGGCAATCCGGAGCGGCCGGAGATCATGGGCCAGATCGTCCGCGCCATTGACGGCATGGCCGAGGCCTGCCGCGCGCTGGACTTTCCGGTGGTGGGCGGAAACGTCAGCCTTTACAACGAAACCAACGGCGCGGGCATCCCGCCGACGCCTGCGGTCGGCGGGGTGGGCCTGATCCCCGACTATGCGCGCCGCGCCAGCTTCAAGGGCCTGAAAGCCGGCGACGCCCTGGTGCTGATCGGAGAGACCCATGGCGAGATGGGCTCAAGCCTCTACCTGCGTGAAATCCTCGGCCGCGAAGAGGGCGCCCCGCCGCCGGTGGATCTGGTGCTCGAGCGGCGGGCAGGGGACTTCGTGCGCGGCCTGATCCGGGCGGGCGAGGCGACGGTGGTTCACGACCTGTCGGACGGCGGCCTGGTCGCCGCCGCGGCCGAGATGGCGCTGGCCGCGGATGTCGGGGTGGTCCTGAACGCCACCTCGCACGAACACGCCCACTTCTACCTGTTCGGCGAGGACCAGGGCCGCTACCTGATCGCCACGACCGAGCCCGAGGCCCTGATCGCCAGGGCCCATGCGGCGGGCGTCCACGCTTCGGTCGCGGGCCAGGCCGGCGGCGACGCGCTCGCCTCCGCCCAGGGCCTGTTCAGCCTGCCCCTGCCCGCCCTGCGCGAGGCGCATGAGGGCTGGATGCCCGCCTATATGGCCTGAGGCCTACTTGTCGCCGTCCCTGACCCAGTGGGCGGTGTCGCGGCCGCGGTTATCTTCGTCGCCGCCCAAGGCTTCGCTTTGCACCACCGCTACCCGCACCGGGCCCTGGGCGCTGGCGATGCAGTCCTGCTTGTCCTTGTCGGCGACCAGACCGGCGATCAGCTGGTCGGTGATCACCGCGCTCTTCTCGCCCGTCGGGTCCGGTTTGGGCGGCGGGCCGCACAGGGCGGGCCAGGCCTTGTACTCGACGATCCGCCCCTGGGCGTCGGTCTTCAGCGGCCTGACGCCGACATAGACATAGCCCTTGGGGCCGTCGCTCTCGTCGCCGACCTCGACCTGCATGATCGCCGGGTCTCCGCCGGTGAGCAGGGTCTTGTAGCGCTGCCATGTGGAGGCCGGGGCCTTCGCATCGCGGCCGGCCAGAATCTCGCCCGGATGCACCACCCAGGCGTCGGCGCAGTCGGGCCATTCGCCGATGGGCTTTGAGGTATCGACGACGCAGGTCTTGTCCTCGTCCATCCAGATGCCGGAGCGGAGTTGCGCCTGGCCCTGGGTGTCGGCGCTGGAAAACAGCGGCGTCTGCGAGGTCACCATGTTGCAGCTGGCCAGCAAGACGCCCAGGCAAATCGACGCCGCAACCCGCATCACAACCTCCCCGAAACTGCGCTTGGCCGACCATGGCGCCGAAAGCGTCATACAGCGAGGCCTGATGTCGCCAAATCTTAAGCATTGTTAGTCGTAAAATGGGGTCCGTCCCATCCGTTCGATTGGTCGCCGATTCGCCATGCCCATGTCCGCCGCCGCCTTGGAATCAGAACTGCGAGCGGCTTTCCCCGACGCGGAAATCGCGATCGACGATCTGGCCGGCGACGGCGACCATTATCGCGCCCGCATCACCTCGACCGCGTTCGCCGGCCTGACGCGGGTCAGGCAGCACCAACTGGTCTATCAGGCGTTGAAGGGAAAGGTCGGCGGCGTGCTGCATGCTCTGGCGCTGGAAACGGCGCCGCCAACGGAAGCGAAGGGCTGAACGTGCGCTACCGGCCGCTTGGCAATACCGGCATGTCGATCTCGTCGATGTCGCTTGTCCTGTCGGATTCGGGCGGGATGCGCGAGGCCGACTGGGTCTCGCTGATCTATGCGGCGCTGGAGAGCGGCATCAACGCCTTCGAGATCACCGGCAGCCAGCCCACCCTGATCGACGGCGTCGGCCAGGCCCTGCAGGCGATCGACCGGCGGCTGGTGTTCGTGGCCTGGCGGCTGGGCTGGTCGATCTCGACTTCGGGCCAGGCCGTGCGCGACTTCTCGCCAGAGGGTCTGGCCCAGGTCGTCGAAAGCGTCGTGGCCCGCACCGGCCTGACCTATCTCGACGCGACCATCCTGGACAACCCGCAATCCGAGGAACTTTCGCCCCGGGCCCTGGACATGCTCCGTCGGCTGAAGGACATGGGCCGCATCCATCTGCTTGGCGTCACCGGTCGCGACGATGCGATGGACGCCTATATTTCCAGCGGCGCCTTCGACCTGGTCGCCACGCCGTTCAGCCTGATGTCGGGCTGGAAGGAGCGGCTGCGCGTCAAGGCCGCCACCGATCGGGATATGGTGGTGCTGGGTTACGACTACTATCCGGATGGGGTCCGTGAGCCGTCACAGACGGCGAACGGCGGCACCTGGGGCCGGACGACCGCTAAGCCGCTGGCCGGCATGGGCACCTATGCCTTCCTGGACAGGACACCGCACTGGTCGGGCGAGGAGATTTGCCTGGCCTACGCCATGACCGAGCCGTCGCTGTGCACCGTGCAGGTCGCGGCCGACAAGATTGACCGGGTCGAACTGATGGCCGCGGTCTGCGAGCGCGAACTGCCCTCGGGCGTTCCGGCCCAGATCGAGATGGCGCGGTTCGCGCCCGAGCCGCAGGCCGAACAGCCTGCGCAAAAGGCCCGCCGCGCTTGACCCGGGCCCGCAAGCTTCCTAGCTGATAGGCCGTAAGATTCACCTGGGCGGAGCCCTAACCGTGACCGACGTCGCTGCCGAGACCGAAACCCGTATCCACGACTTCATCGCGCGCACCATCGCCGACAATCCGGTGACGGTGTTCATGAAGGGCGTGCCGGATCAGCCGCAGTGCGGCTTTTCGGCCATCGTGGTGCAGATCATGGATCACCTTGGCGTCGATTTCGTCGGGGTGGACGTGCTGCAGAGCGACGAACTGCGCCAGGGCATCAAGGCCTATTCCGACTGGCCGACCATTCCGCAGCTCTACGTCAACGGCGAATTCGTCGGCGGCTGCGACATCATCCGCCAGATGTTCGAGGCCGGCGAACTGAAGACCTTCCTGACCGAACAAGGCGTCCTCGCCGCGGCCTGAGGTCGCGCTGAGCACAACCTAATCCGCTCATACCCGCGAAGGCGGGGACCCCGACGCCAAGTTCGCCAAGGGCTCTAAGCCGTGCTCTGTTCGCAGGCGCGTGCTGGTCAGCTTCCGCAGCGCCTATTGAGTTCGCGCGCCGGCTGACAGACGCGATCCGGATTGTCAGATCCCACAATCCATGCGTTAACTATGGCAAGTCTCTACCAGGGAGACGCGTATTGGGAGGCTGCACATGCAACGACGCACGACCGTCATCGCCATTCTTCTGGCTCTTGGAATCCCTTCCGTCTCGTCCGCCGCCGGCCAGTGGGTCAGGTTCGCGGGTTGTCCGGTGGCGGGCGTCGAGCACGGATGCATTGTGGTGAAGAGCGGGCCCGCCACCTACAATGTCTCAGCGGCCATTCCCAAGATCAGGCTGAGAGGGTTGGGCATAGCCGGGCGCGGCATGGTCGACGGCGGCGTGAGCTACTGCATGCAGGGCGCCATACTGCGCAACATCAGCTACGCCTATACGCGCCAGAGGTGCCCGATCATCGGCCGCTAGAACAATCCCAGCGATTTCAGGCTGGCCACGCCTTCGCGGCCGACGACAAGGTGGTCGTGGACGGCGACGCGCAAGGGGCGGCCGGCTTCGACCACATGGCGGGTCATTTCCACATCGGCGGCGCTGGGGGTCGGGTCGCCGGAGGGGTGGTTGTGCACCAGGATGATCGACGAGGACGACAGCTCCAGCGCCCGGCGCACCACTTCGCGCGGATAGACCGGCGCGTGGTCGACGGTGCCGCGGTTCATCACCTCGTCGGCGATCAGCTGGTTACCAGTGAAACGCGCTGTCCGAGACCGTCCCGGCTCGTCCCGGCATACCTCACAAATTACTCAATAAGCGCTGAAATAATAGGTGCTGAGCGGCATTGCTTCGTCCCCCGACGTCCCGAGTCGTCCCGCGCTGTTGGAGGGTTTGTGAAGCCCCATTGAAGCCCCGACGGATGAGTTAGGTAATGGACATGGCGATTCAACTTACGGAAACAGCGATCAGACGGGCGTCCCGCGAGGCCGTAGCAAAGGCGGTAAGGCGTGATCTTTCGGACGCTGGCTGTCCTGGCCTGCGCGTGCGATTGACGCCGACGGGCTCCAAGTCGTGGGTGCTGGCGTGCAGAGACCGGGAGGGGCGTATGCGTCGCTTTCCGCTAGGGGCCTTCCCCGATTTGGGTGTCAGCGAAGCCCGTGACGCGGCGCGCGCTTTGCGAGCGAAGGTGAAGGCCGATGGAGCCGATCCTGTAGCGGATCGGCGCCGGGATCGCGCTATGGGCAAGGCTGCCAAGGAAGGTATCGGCACCTTTGCAGCGTTAGTGACCCTCTACGGGAAGCATCGGGGCGACAGACTGAAATCCTGGCCCGAGGCAAAACGGAGGGTGGAGTCGGTCTTCAAGCCCCAGCTGAACCGCCCGCTCGGCATGCTGACGGCGGTCGATTTCCAGATGCAGGCTGATAGTCATGACGCTGCACATTCGGCGTCGGCTGCGGTTCGCTATGTTCGACCGATCCTCAACTGGGGCGCAGCGCGGAGATATGTCGCGAAGGAGGTTGCTGATCTACACCCGCCGGTTAACACTCAGCGACGCAAACGCTGGCTCTCTGCTCTTGAGCTTGGGGCGATTCTGCCGGCGCTGCGCCAGTCCAACCGACCCCATGCCGCCGCGATGCGGCTGATGTTGCTGACTGTGACGAGACGCGAGGAAGCAGCCCAAATCCGCTGGTGTGACATCGACCTGACTGCAGCGACATGGACGCTTAGAGAGACCAAAAACAATGAGCCGCATATCGTGCCGCTTTCGCGGCAGGCCTTGGCATTGTTGAGAGAATTGAAGCCCGAGCATTCCAAGACGGGCGCTCTCGTCTTTCATACTCGGTCTGGCGGCGGTTTGGACAATTGGCACCACGAGACCATGGCAATTCAAAAGCAGTGTGGCGTCGGGGGGTGGACCCGCCACGATCTGCGGCGAACCGGGGCGACTATGCTGGGCGATATGGGCGAATTGCCGGACATCATAGAAGCGGCGCTCAACCACGTCGCAATCCGCTCCGCGCTTGCTGCGACCTATAATCGTAGTCGATACCGTCCTCAGGTAGCGGCCGCGCTTCAGCGGCTAGCCGACGCGCTGGACAAGATTGAGACTGACGCTGTTGAAGCGTTGACGGCTCCAAGCGCGCGTGAATACGGCGACTCAAAGCTCAATTAGAACGCTGGCACTTTACAGCAACAGCGTCGCTGGCTGGCGCGAGTCCTGGGCAGGTATTAGACCGTTGAGCGAATCGGTCGGCTTGAGGCCGTCGAACCTGCAATTTTTGTGAATACCATCGTGTTGAGCTACGCGAGCGCTGACTGGACCATCACTCAGACCTTTGTGTGGATCTGTTTTCGGTCACGCGAAGATATGGATCGAGCAGCTGTGCTCGAGGCGCTGGCAGATGGCGCGCGCGAGGAAGGGGCTGGAATTATCTCGCCGGTGCTCACGCTGCTAGAGCATGCTGAGCCGCCAAAGCTGCTTATTTCCATTGATGACGCCGAATCACAACTGAAAGAACGCCTAAGCTCAGGCACTCTGCGTTGCTCCGGCGTACATGGCACCCGTGAAGCTCTTCCCGTCGACGCCTGGTCAGTCAGGTATTTCCTTCTTGCGACCAACGCGGTGAAAGATCTCACTGATGGGAAGGTGTGGACTGACATCCTCTTCCGTCGGTCAGATATTCTGGCATTGTGGCCCCCGGTAGGCGCTGCAGTCCAAAGCCGACAGCTGCCCACGGCGACAGCACTTAGAAGTTCATCTCGCCAACCGCCGTCGGACGCGATCATGTCAGAATGGTACATAAGGCGTGTCGCGGAGTGGAAATCCGGGACTCCTCCGCCCACTGAAAAGCAGGATATTTTGGCAGTGAGAGAACATTGGCCGGAGGCCACGATTAAGCGGGGCATTGTAAGGGACCTGCGTCGAACGCACGCTCCGCACTGGACCGCGAAGTCACCCACACCGGAGGCGCATCGCAGCGGAATTAGTCGGGATCAATAGCCATGGTCGAACGGACGGCCTTCGGCACGCGGGCGCCGGGACCAGCCTTCTCAGCCTTCGGTGACTTTGGCGCAGCCTTTACAGACCCCTTGGCTGCTACGGGTGCCGACGCCAGCGTAGCAGGCTTCGGCGCCGCTTTCCGTCCCAATCCCATCTTTCTTGCCAAGGCGGATCGGGCTGCGGAATAGCTCAGCGCCGTCATGGGATAGTTGACGCGGCAGCCCAAAACGCTCCCGATACGCCTTGGTGGTCAGACCATGTGCGGTCAGGTGCCGCTGCAGTATCTTGTAAGGCTTGCCATCGATGAATGAAATCAGCGCGTCCGGCGTAATGCTCTTTCGGATTTGGGCAGCGGTGAGTTTCACCACCGCCTCGGGTTCATCGCCGGCCTGCTGCCCAACTCCGCTGAGCGCCGCATAGGTCGACGTGATGAGGGCAGGGAGATCGGCCGCCGAAATCTTGTTCGTCTCAACGTAGCTCGCCACGATGGAGGCGGTCAGTTCTTTGAGATTGCCGGCCAAAGCGTTCTCCATTC
>CALAEG010000241.1 GCA_937890965.1 uncultured Caulobacteraceae bacterium
CAATGCATCATGTCAGGCTTCCTGCGCCTGGCAGGCAGCCCGCGCCACCGCAGACCATCAGCCAGGCCTACCTCGATGGTGCTGCGCCGATGGCGCGCGCCGCCATGCGTCTGGCCGTGGTCCTGAATAGCAGCCTAGATTGACGCCGCAGAGCGGAACTCCTGGATTTGGCGGCAGCGCGCCTCAGTGGCGCAATCAACTTGCTCTGATGCTGCGTTCCGGCCGACGATATAGGCCCAATTTGCGCTTCGTCTGAGTGCAATCGAAATAGCGGTGGCCCCTCATAGTGAAGCAGGAGACCCATTCTTCCGCGAGTGAGGTGCTCGCCGGCCTGGTCGAGCGGGTGACGTTTCACAACGCTGATAACGGCTTCTGCGTCGTTCGGATCAAAGCCCGCGGCCACCGCGACCTGGTGACCGTGGTGGGCCACGCCGCGGCGATATCGCCCGGCGAGTGGATCACCGCGTCGGGCGAGTGGGCAAACGACCGGACCCACGGACAGCAGTTCAAGGCGCGGTTCATGCGCACGTCCGAACCGACGTCCATCGACGGCATTGAGAAGTACCTCGGCTCCGGGATGATCCGCGGCATTGGTCCGGTCTACGCCAAAAAGATGGTCAAGGCTTTTGGCGAGAAGGTATTCGACGTCATCGAAGCCGAGCCCGATCGACTGCGTGAAGTCACGGGGATCGGCCCGGTCCGCGCCAAACGCATTACAGGAGCGTGGGCCGAACAGAAGATCGTGCGGGAGATCATGGTCTTCCTGCACAGCCATGGGGTCGGTACGGCGCGCGCCGTGCGCATCTTCAAGACATACGGCGCGGACGCCGTCCAGGTGATGACCGAGAACCCCTATCGGCTCGCGCGCGACATCCGCGGCATCGGCTTCAAGACCGCCGACGCGATCGCCATGAAGCTCGGCATCGAGAAGACAGCGATGATCCGGGTCCGCGCCGGTATCTCTTATGCGCTGACCGAGGCCATGGACCAAGGTCACTGCGGCTTGCCTATTGCGGAACTGGAGCCGCTTGCTGTCGAATTGCTCGAGGTCCCAAAGGAGCTGGTTCTGACGGCATTGGATCTCGAACTATCGGAGGGAACGGTCGTCGCCGACGCAGTCGGCGATACAGCCTGCATCTTCCTGGCTGGACTTTATCGGGCCGAACAGGTCATCGCCGAGCGGCTGCTTTGCCTGGTCAACGGAAGGCTGCCCTGGCCCCACATCGACCCAGACAAGGCCTTGCCTTGGATCGAGCAGAAGACTGGCCTTTCGTTGGCCGAAAGTCAGGTCGCGGCGATCAGACGAGCCCTGCGTTCGAAGGTCCTGGTCATCACTGGCGGACCGGGCGTCGGCAAGACGACCATCGTCAACGCCATTCTGCGTATCTTGGCCGCCAAGGGCGTGAAACTGCTGCTTTGCGCGCCGACAGGGCGCGCCGCCAAGCGAATGACTGAAGCCACCGGCTTTGAGGCCAAAACCATTCACCGGCTGCTCGAAGTCGATCCGAAGGGGGGCGGGTTCAAGCGCAGCGCCGACCACCCGCTGGACTGCGACCTGCTGGTCGTCGACGAAACCTCCATGGTCGATGTCATGCTGATGCAGGCGTTGATGAAGGCGGCGCCCGACCACGCCGCGCTGCTGATCGTCGGCGACATCGATCAGCTTCCCTCGGTCGGTCCAGGTCAGGTTCTGGCCGACATCATCACCTCTGACGCCGTGCCCGTGGTGCGGTTGACCGAAGTCTTCCGCCAGGCCGCGCAGAGCCGGATCATCATGAGCGCGCACAAGATCAACCAGGGGGTCATTCCAGACCTCTCGCGGCCCGAGGGCGACAGTGACTTCTATTTCGTGCAGGCGGACGATCCGGAAACCGCAGTGGCGCGGATCGTCGAGCTGGTGAAGACGCGCATCCCCCAGCGTTTCCGGCTCGATCCCATTCGCGACATCCAGGTTCTCTGCCCCATGAACCGCGGCGGCGTCGGCGCCCGCTCGCTGAACATCGAACTGCAGGCCGCCCTCAATCCGGCCGGTGAGCGCAAGGTTGAGCGCTTCGGCTGGACTTTCGCGCCCGGCGACAAGGTCATGCAGATCGAGAACGACTACGACAAGGACGTCTACAATGGCGACATCGGCTACATCGATGATGTCGACCCGGACGCCGGCGAGCTGACCGCGGGTTTCGATGGGCGCGCCGTCACATACGGCTTCGGCGAGTTGGACACGCTCGTGCCCGCCTACGCGGCGACGATCCACAAATCACAGGGATCGGAGTACCCAGCCGTCGTCATCCCCGTGCTCACGCAGCATTACGCGATGCTGCAGCGGAATCTGCTCTACACCGGGGTGACGCGAGGAAAGCGACTGGTCGTGCTGGTCGGCCAGAAGAAGGCCGTCGCCATCGCGGTGCGCAACGTGTCCGGCCGGCGACGGTGGTCGAAGCTGAACGAATGGCTCGGTGCAGCATCGATCGCGCCTCGGAGCCCAATCGCGTGAGGGCCGCCCAGTGGTAGCGCCCGACATGCTGCAGAACCCATCCGTCAAGACCTGGGTTCGGCGGCATAGAGCGACGCTGTGTCGTCCCCCGTCGCCGTCTACGTAACGCATCAGCTCGGTGTAGGCCCGATTTAGCCGTCGATCCGCGTTCGCTGCCG
This sequence comes from uncultured Caulobacteraceae bacterium, assembly GCA_937890965.1. Classification (GTDB taxonomy): domain Bacteria; phylum Pseudomonadota; class Alphaproteobacteria; order Caulobacterales; family Caulobacteraceae; genus Poindextera. The sequence continues at coordinate 2,653 of CALAEG010000241.1, forward strand.
CCGCTTGCGCACACGCAGTGATCTCGGGCTGGGTCGTCGCGGTTTGTAAGCAGGACGCCGCAGGCGGGTTTGAGTCTGTCTCGGAGAAAACTGGTCGGGCGAGGCTGAACGACACCGCAGCCAATGCGCACGCAACTGCACAACTTCCGGTTTCCACCCCCTGAGGTCCTCGGCAACGTCCGCTTCTCGTCCGGAAGCCAAGGGGGAAGAACGACGGCTGGCCATGACGCCGCCTCCCTCAGGGTTTGCTTGCTCGGCACCAGACTAGATCGGCGAGCCCCCGGTCGGGAAACCATTGAAATGCGAATGGCGGCGGCGGCCGGCGCCGGGATAGTGTGATCTCGACCAATAGGACGGAGGAACACAATGAGCGAGACCGACGATCGTCAGGCCAAGGGCCGGGCGCTGACCGCCAAGCTGTTCGCCGGCGCCCCGCGCGCGGCTTCGGCCATGCCAGCCAAGTTGCAGGAGTACACCACGGGCCACCTGT